>CAZXTT010000328.1:0-11679 GCA_964643775.1 uncultured Rhizobiaceae bacterium
CTCGATGGCCGGGGCCAGAAGCCTGTCCATGGGCAGGCGGGCGGCGCGCTGGTGGAGGGCGAACAGCCCCGGCACGAAGCCCGGCGTGGCGGTGGCGGCGTGGCCGATGACGAAGGTCTGCACGGTATCGCCGAAATCGCAGCCGATGTCTTCTCCGCCGACGCCGGTGGCGTGGCGGCGCGGGGTGTGGGCGAAGAAATCGCACAGCTCCACCCGTTCCCCGGCCTCGGCGAGCATGGCGAAGCCGCCACCGCCGGGGCTGGTCAGCACCGGCTCCACGACACAGGCCATCCACGCGGCGGCGATGGCGGCGTCCGCCGCGCCGCCGCCTTCCTCGATGGCGAAGCGGGCGGCCCTGGAGGTCAGTTCATGGCCGCTGGCGACGGCTCCGCGGTTAGCCATCTTCGCCTTCGTTCCGGGCATCGCCGTATACCTTCTGGGCCAGGGCGGCCTCGATGAAGGCGTCGAGGTCGCCGTCGAGCACCGCCTGCGGGTTGGTGTTCTCGATGCCGGTGCGCAGGTCCTTGACCAGTTGGTATGGCTGCAGGACGTAGGAGCGGATCTGGTGGCCCCAGCCGATGTCGGTCTTGGAGGCGGCCTGTTCGGCGGCCTCGGCCTCGCGCTTCTCCAGTTCCAGCTCGTAGAGGCGGGCGCGCAGCATCTTCCACGCGGTGGCGCGGTTCTTGTGCTGGGAGCGCTCGTTCTGGCACTGGACGACGATGCCGGTGGGCAGGTGGGTGATGCGCACCGCCGAATCGGTGGTGTTGACGTGCTGGCCGCCGGCCCCGGAGGCGCGGTAGGTGTCGATGCGGCAGTCGCCCTCGTTGATCTCTATCTCTATGTTGTCGTCGATTTCCGGGTAGACCCACACGGAGGCGAAGGAGGTGTGGCGGCGGGCCGAGGAATCGAAGGGCGATATGCGCACCAGGCGGTGAACGCCGGATTCTGTCTTCAGCCAGCCATAGGCGTTGTGGCCCCTGACGTGAATGGTGGCCGACTTGATGCCCGCTTCCTCGCCCTTTTGCTCCTCGATTACGTCCACCTTGTAGCCGTGTTGCTCGGCCCAGCGCACGTACATGCGCAGCAGCATGGCGGCCCAGTCCTGGCTCTCGGTGCCGCCCGCCCCGGCGTGTATCTCGAGGTAGGCGTTGTTGGCGTCGGCCTCGCCGGAGAGCAGGCTTTCCAGTTCGAGGCGGGCCATTTCCTTGTGCATGGAGCGGATGGTCTGCTCGGCCTCGGCCACTATCTCCTCGTCGCCCTCGGCCTCGCCCATTTCGATCAGCTCAATGCTGTCGTCCAGTTGCTGGGCGAAATCGCGGATGCGGCCGATGCGCGCCTCCAGCTCCTGGCGCTCGCGCATCACTTCCTGGGCCTTCTGGGAGTCGTTCCACAGCTCCGGGGATTCGGCGGCGGCGTTCAGTTCTTCCAGACGCCGCAAGGCGGCGTCCCAGTCAAAGATGCCTCCTCAGCAGTCCGATCGACTGCTTGAGTTCGTCCGCCAGGGTGGCGATTTCACTGCGCATTGGTTGCTCCGAAAAAGCCTGATGTGGATTGCGGCCAGTAGATTGCTGCCTAATAGAGGCCGCCGGTGCCGGTCGTCAAGCCGCCGTCGCCGCTGTCGGCGTTGTCATCGGCCGGAGCCATGGATCCGCTGCCGGAGAAGGACACGCCATCATCGCCGCCGGCGGCCAGGGCGTCGCCGGCGCCAATGACCGGGGCGCTTTTCTCTTCCGGCGGCTCCTCGCCGGGCTTGAAGGCTTCCAGTATGACGTTTTCGTCGCCGAAATCGGCGCGCTGGCCGGTCTTGGGATTGATGGGGATGAGCTCGATGCCGGGCGGGGTGCGGAAGGGCACCGGCGGCTTGCCCTTGAGCGCCATGCGCAGGAAGTCGGCGACTATGGGGGCCGCCAGGTGGCCGCCGGAAGCGCTCTTGCCCATGGAGCGGGGAGTGTCGTAGCCGACGTAGACGCCGACCACCAGGTCGGGTGTATAGCCGATGAACCAGGCGTCGCGCTCGTCATTGGTGGTGCCCGTCTTGCCGGCCACCGGCCATGGGAAGTCCTTGAAGGCATTGCGCGCCGTGCCGCGCTGCACCACGCCGCGCAGCATGGAGGTGATCTGGTATGCGGTGTAGGGGTTGATCACTTCCTCGGTGTTTTCGATGATCTCCGGCTCGGGCTGGTTTTCCCACTTTTCGGCCTTGCAGCCGGGGCAGCGGCGCTTGTCGTGGCGGTATACGGTGCGGCCGTAGCGGTCCTGAATGCGGTCGATGACGGCCGCCTCGATCTTTTTGCCGCCGTTGGCCAGCATGGCATAGGCGGTGGTCATGCGCATGAGGGTGGTTTCACCGGCCCCCAGCGACATGGCCAGCACGCGCGGCAGCTTCGTGTATATGCCCATGCGCTCGGTCAGGGTGGTGAACTTCTCCACCCCCATGTCACGGGCCAGGCGCACGGTCATGACGTTGCGCGACTGCTCTATGCCGCGGCGCAGGGTGGAGGGGCCGTAGAATTTCTTGGTGTAGTTTTTCGGCTTCCAGATCTTGCCGTTGCGCAGCTTGATCTCGATGGGGGCATCCATGACCACCGAGGCGGGGGTGTAGCCGTTGTCGAGGGCGGCGGCATAGACGAAGGGCTTTATGGCCGAACCCGGCTGGCGCTTGGCCTGGGTGGCGCGGTTGAACTTGGACAGGCCGTAAGAGAAGCCGCCGATGAGCGCTTTGACGCGCCCGGTGTGGGGATCCATGACTACCATCGCCCCTTGCGCCTTGGGCATTTGCATGAGGTGGTATTCACCATTGCCGGCCGGGGCCACGTATATGATGTCGCCGGGGGTCAGCACCTGTGAGGCCCTGGTGACCTTCTTGCCGAGGCGCACGTGGATGTGCTTCTTGTCCAGCCCCAGGGCGCGGCGGGCCCATTGCATGTTTTTCAGCGGTATGACGCCCTGCGAGAGCTGCTTTCCGTCCTTGCCGGAATAGAGGGCTATCGCCGCCGATCCGTCGGTTACCTCCAGCACGATGGCGGTGCGCCAGGGGGCCATGTCGCGCGGCAGGGCCATTTTTCCGAGCAGCTTGCGCCAGTCCGTGGCGGCCAGATCGACATGCTTGATGGGGCCGCGCCAGCCGTGCGAGCGGTCGAAGCGCACCAGTGCCGAGGTGAAGGCCTTGCGGGCGTATATCTGCAGCTTGGGATCGAGGGTGGTGCGCACCGACAGGCCGCCTTCATAGAGCACGTCGCCGCCGTAAAGGCGGGTTACCTGGCGGCGCACCTCGCTGGCGAAGAAACCGGCGGCGAACAGGTGCGCGCCCAGGGAGCGGCCCTTGGCCTCCAGCGGTGTGTTGATGGCCTTGCGGTATTCTTCCTCGCTTATGTAGCCGTTCTTCTTCATCTGGCCGAGCACCCAGTTGCGGCGGGTCAGGGCCTCGACGTGGTTCTTCACCGGGTCGAGGCGGGTGGGTTTCTTGGGCAGGGCGGCGAGGAAGGCCATCTCGGCCAGGGTCAGCTCGTCGAGCGGCTTGCCGAAATAGACGAGCGAGGCGCCGGCGACGCCGTAAGCGCCGCGGCCAAGGTATATCTCGTTGAGGTATAGTTCGAGGATCTTGTCCTTGCTGAAGGAGGCCTCGATGCGGAGGGCTATGAGGGCCTCGCGGATCTTGCGGCGCAAGGTGCGCTCGGAGCCGACGAGGAAGTTCTTGGCCACCTGCTGGGTGATGGTGGAAGCGCCGATGTAACGGCCCTTGCCGCCCTTTATGTATTTCTGCAGGTTCTGGGCCATGGCGCGGGCGAGGGCGTAAAAATCGACGCCGCCGTGGTTGTAGAAGTTCTTGTCCTCGGCGGAGATGTAGGCCTGTATGAGCTTTTCCGGGATGGTGTCGATGGGCACGAAGAGCCGCCGCTGGTGGGCGTATTCGGCGAGCAGCGAGCCATCGGCGGCATGGACGCGGGTCAGCACCTTTGGCTGGTAGTTCTCCAGCGCCTTGGTGCTGGGCAGCGTCTTGGACGTTTCCCAGATGATGTATCCGGCGGCCACGGCAACGCCCAGGAATATGACGAAGCCGACGGAAAACAGGTATCCCAGAAATCTCAGCATGTGCGCCCGGTCATTTGTCGATTCCGTCCATATACATGCATATGGTGATCGTTTGCGAAAAAAATATTCCCCGCGGGACGATGCCGTCAGGATAGCGGCGAATATGGCGCTTGTTGGCCGGCGCCGTCATCAGGCTCTCAGCGCCACGCCAGCTTGTTGGAGAAATAGTTGGCGATGGCGCTGGTCATGGCGGCGGCCATGCGCCGGCGCCAGCGTTTCGACGTCATGTTGCGCACGTCGGAGCGGTTGGACATGTAGCCAAGCTCGATCAGGATGGACGGCACGTTGGGATTGCGCAGCACGCGGAAGGCGGCGGAGCGCACCGGGCGCGGGCGCATGCGGGTGACCTTGCGCATGCGGGCGGCCATTTCCAGGGCCATGCGGATGGAGTGGTTCTTGGTTTCGCGCATCGTCAGGTCGATGAGGATGTCGCGGATGGCTGGGTTGTCATTGTCTATTTCCACCCCGTGCAGCACGTCGACTGCGTTTTCGTTGCGCGCCAGCTCGGCGGCTTCCTCGTCGGAGGCCTTCTCCGAGAGGGTGTAGATGGAAGCGCCGCGCGCCGAGGCGTTGCGGAACTTGTCGGCGTGGATGGATATGAACAGGTGGGCGTCGTGCTTGCTGGCAAGGCGGGCGCGCTCGGCCAGCGGCAGGAAGGTGTCGCCATCGCGGGTCATCTCGACGCGGTATTTGCCGGTGGCCAGAAGCTGCCGCCTGAGGGAGTGGGCGAAGGCCAGAACCAGGGTCTTCTCGGTCGTTTTCCTGCCGCCGTGGATGATGACGGCTCCCGGATCCTTGCCGCCATGACCGGGGTCGATGACGATCAGCGGCTTGAAGCCGCGGGCCGCTCCGGCGGGCTCGTGCCGCGGTCTTCCGCCCTCCGCCTCCCCGGCGCGGCGGGAGGTTGCGGGGGCGGCAATGGCGGCGGGTTTTCCTACCTCGCCGCCGAAGGCCAGCGGGGAGCTTTCCAGCAGGTCGGCTATGGAAGCCGGTTTCGGCTTCGAAGGCGAGGAGGAGGCCATCTCCACCAGCTTGCGGTAGGCGCGGGTTATGGCGGGCAGGTCGTCGGCCGGCTTGCGGCCCATGGCGATGTCGTCGTTTTGCGGCGCGGCGGCCAGGAGGGCGGCGAATGTCTCTTCGTCGGTGCGCGCCAGCTCGACGCCGAGGCGGGCCGGCAGAGCGCCTTGCGGGTGGCGGATGTATGACTTGCGGATGACCACCGGGCCATCGACATCGAGCACGATGCGCGCCTTGCCCTTGTCCATGCGGCCATAGCGGACGGCGCGGATGAGGCCGCCGCCGGAGCGGCGTATGTTGCCCGACAGGCGGAAATCGACCGACGGCAGGTCGATCATCACCCGGTATGGGTTGGCCAGCACATAGACGTTGAAGGGTATGGCGTAGCCGAGGTGGGCGATGAAGGATGCGGCATGGGCGGATCCCTCGATGCGGGCGGCGGATGCCACCGGCACGGCAAGGGACGAATCACGCGCACCGGCGGCGGTGCCCCAGGGCAATGTCAGCAGGATCAGCAGGGTAAGCAGCGCGCGGCTCAGCCAGCGGATGGCATGGCCGTGGGCCACTGCCGCCGCGCCGCCTGTCACATTTGCCGTCATTGCCGTCATTGCCGGTAATCCGCGCCCCGTTACCCGCCTGACAGGGATGGACAGGCGGCAAGTTGGTCCTGTTGCCGGGGGTGAGTTTATTGCCCAATGGTTAACCCATCGTTTCAGCCGGGGAACGCAAAGTTCTTGTAATCACCGGCATATGGGCATACAAGTAAGGGGTTATTCATGGTTCGATGCGGGTGCATCGGGTCTTGCCGTTCGGTCGCCATGAGAGGGCGATGAAGCAGGCAACCCAGACCGCCGGACCTGACAGGGTTTCGCCCTTTGGCCGGTTTGTTTCCGGGCGTTGAATGTGTTTCGCCGCCGGCCGGACGGGCGTTTTGGAACCGGCTCCGCCACAGGGGTGGAGGGAGCCTTGAAGGAAATGAGAGTTTCCGCTCCCTCGCGGGCCTTCACATGGGCTTGCCGGAGCGTGAGAAAGTAACAGGCAATGACGGGCAAGGACCTGCGCATAGTCTCATGGCGGAGGCCGTTTCGTGAAATGGCCCCGGCGATGGTGACGTCCGCGTGCGCCTCGCAAGATGGCGGCGCAAGCCGGGGAATGGCCCGTTCTCATCACAACATCATCATTCACACCACGCGGGCGCGCCGCCTGACAGCGGTCCCGGAGCGCGGCGAAACAAGGCGCGCGCCATGCGCGTGGTGGACAAGGAATCGCCATCATGGCCACGGCAAAAACACAAAAGAACAAGAAGATGCTCATCGACGCCTCGCACCCGGAAGAAACCCGGGTGGTGGTGGTGCGTGACAACAAGATCGAGGAATTCGACTACGAATCGGCAACCCGCAAGCAACTGAAGGGCAATATCTACCTGGCCAAGGTGACCAGGGTGGAGCCTTCCCTGCAGGCGGCCTTCGTCGATTATGGCGGCAATCGCCACGGTTTCCTCGCCTTCAGCGAAATCCATCCCGACTATTACCAGATCCCGGTGGCCGACCGCGAGGCGCTGCTGCGCGAGGAGGAAGAGGACAGCGCCGAGGAGGAAGTCAACGGCGAGGCCACCGGCGAGGAGGCCGCCGAGGGCGACGAGAACGGCGATGACGCCATCGACGACGTGGGGGCCGAGGACGCGCTGGAGGAGGTGCCCGAGCGCAAGCCGCGCAAGCGCCGCCGCCACTACAAGATCCAGGAAGTGATAAAGCGCCGCCAGGTGATGCTGGTGCAGGTGGTCAAGGAAGAGCGCGGCAACAAGGGGGCGGCGCTGACCACCTATCTTTCGCTGGCCGGGCGCTATTGCGTGCTGATGCCCAACACGGCGCGCGGCGGCGGCATATCGCGCAAGATAACCGACGCCAAGGACCGCAAGCGGCTGAAGAAGATAGCCTCGGAGATAAAGGTGCCGGAGGGCATGGGGCTGATCATCCGCACCGCCGGGGCGCAGCGCACCAAGGCCGAGATAAGGCGCGATTTCGACTACCTGATGCGTTTGTGGGAGAACATCCGCGAGCTGACGCTTAAATCGACCGCGCCCAAGCTGGTCTACGAGGAGGGCAACCTGATAAAGCGGGCCATCCGCGACCTCTACACCAAGGACGTGGCCGAGATACTGGTGGAGGGCGAGGAGGCGCACAAGGAGGCGCGGGCCTTCATGAAGATGATGATGCCCTCGCACGCGCGCAACGTGAAGCATTACCGCGACCCGCTGCCGCTGTTCGCCCGCTACAACGTGGACGCCCAGCTTGACGGCCTGTTCTCGCCCATCTCCACCCTGCCGTCGGGGGGCTACCTGGTGATCAACCAGACCGAGGCGCTGGTTTCCATAGACATCAACTCCGGCAAGTCCACCCGTGAGCATTCCATCGAGGACACGGCGCTGAAGACCAACCTCGAGGCGGCCACCGAGATCGCCCGCCAGTTGCGGCTGCGCGACCTGGCGGGGCTGATCGTTATCGACTTCATCGACATGGAGGAGAAGAAGAACAACCGCGCCGTGGAGCGGCGGCTCAAGGAGGCGCTGAAGGGCGACAGGGCGCGCATACAGGTGGGGCGCATATCGCATTTCGGGCTGCTGGAGATGTCGCGCCAGCGGCTGCGCCAGGGAATGCTGGAAAACGCCACCCGCCCGTGCCCGCATTGCTTCGGCACGGGGCTGATCCGCTCGGTTTCGTCCTCGGCGCTGTCGGTGCTGCGCGGCATAGAAGAGGCGCTGATGAACAACAAGCGCCCGGCGCTCATCGTGCGCTGCAACCCGGACGTGGCCTTCTACATCCTCAACGAGAAGCGCGATCACCTGACGGGGCTGGAGCAGGCGCACGAGGTGTCCATATACATCGAGCCGGATCGCGACATAGCCCCGGCGGCGTTCGAGATTTCGCAGGGCCAGCAGAAGGGTGTGTCGCGCCAGCGGCCGGCGAGGAACAAGCCGGTGAGCATGGACAGTGCGCTGAGCGCCGTCAACGAGGAGCAAGAGGCCGGTAGCGCGCCGCAGGAAGTGGAGCAGGCGGCTGGCGAGGAAGAGGAAAAGCCGAAGAAGAAGCGCCGCCGCCGCGGCCGCAGGGGCGGTCGCAAGGTGCGTGAAAAGGCGCAGTCGAAGCTGGCGCAGATAACCGGCGGCAATGATGACGGGGCGGGGAAGTATTCGCCGTTCAGGATCGTCGATGCCGGTTCCATGGTGCTCATCGTGCGGGTGCGCAAGGAGGGCAATGGCGGCAAGGATGGCAAGGCGGCCCGCCGCCGCCCGCGGCGTCCGGCGTTCAGGGGCGCGCCGGTCGAGGTGGTGGACATGGGCGAGCAGGTGCTGCTGGTGAAGAAGAAGCCAAGGCCCGCGCGCTCGCGGCGCGGAAGGCGCGGCGGGCGGCGGCGCGGCGGACGCGGGCGCAGGCGCGCCCCGGCGGCGGCCAGGGCGGCTGAATGAGCCTTCCGGCCTGGTGACGCCTTGAAATGTGAATGAAAGAACGAAAGGCCCGCTGACGCTGTTCAGCGGGCTTTTTGCCGCCAGCGGGCCAGTCTTTCCATGGCTCTTTGGATGTCCTGATGGCTGGCGCAGAACGAGAAGCGCAGGAACCTGCGGCCGTCCACGGGGTCGAAATCGAGCCCCGGGGTCACCGCCACGTGGGTTTCATGCAGTATGCGGCGGGCCAGCTCGAAGCTGTCATCGGTGAGGTGCGAGACGTCGCAATAGACGTAGAACGCGCCATCGGGCGGGGCGAAGCTCGGGAAACCCGCCTGGGGGAGGGCGTCGATCAGGAAGGCGCGGTTTCGGGCGTATTCTTCCTTGCGCCTTTCAAGCTCGTCATCGGCGTCGAAGGCGGCGATGGCCGCGTATTGGGCGATGGCGGGGGCGTTGATGAACATGTTCTGGGCCAAGATCTCGGCGGTGCGCACGAGATGCTCCGGCATGACCATCCAGCCGATGCGCCAGCCGGTCATGCAATAGTACTTGCTGAACGAGTTGATGACGATGGCGTTGGCGGAATATTCCAGCGCCGTGTGGGCGGGCATGGAATATTCGAGGCGGTGGTAGATCTCGTCGGAGATGAATACTCCGCCGGATGCTTCGACGCTTTCGACGAGCGCCCCGAGGCGCTGGCCGTCGAGCATCGCGCCGGTGGGATTGGCGGGCGAGGCGACCAGCAGGCCCTTCATCCCGGCGGCCATGCGGGCCTTCACCCCGGCGGCGTCCGGCGACCAGCCCTGGGCCGCCCCGGCGGGGATGAGCTCCGGGGTGATGTCGAGGGCATGGAAGATGTTGCGGTAGGCCGGATAGCCGGGGTTGGCCAGCCCCACGCGGTCGCCGGCGTCGAAGGCGGTGAGGAAGGCTATGGTGAAAGCGCCCGATGAGCCGGTGGTGACGAATATGCGCTCGGGGTCGATGGATAGGGAGTGCTTTTCCTCGTAGTAACGGGCGATGCGCTCGCGCAGGGGCAGGATGCCGTGGGCCTGGGTGTAGCCGAGGTCATACCCGTCGAGAGCAGTGTGGGCGGCCTCGATGACCTTGCGCGGGGCGGCTCCGAAAGGCTGGCCCACCTCCATGTGGATGATGTCGGCCCCGGCGGCGGCCAGTTCGCCGGCGGAGCGCAATACGTCCATGACGATGAAGGGCGCGGCTTGCGAGGCGCGGCGGGAGGGGTGATGGTTGCTGGTCATGGCAAAGCGTTATCAGAAAAGCCGCCGCCTTGAAAGCGGCGCATTTTATGGTGAAATGACGGGTATCGCCCATCCACGGAGTAGCCCCATGCGCAAGCTGCTTTCCATCATTACCTCGCTGGCCGTTCTGGTGACCACCCTGGCCGCGCCCATGCAGGCGCAGGCGCGCGGTGGCATGCGGCTGATCCGCGATGCCGAGATAGAGGAGCTGATGCGCATATACACGCGGCCCATATTCCGCGCCGCGGGGCTCAATCCGCGCGCGGTGCGGGTGCATATTATAAATGATCACCGCATAAACGCCTTCGTGGCAGGCGGGCAGCGCATATTCATCAACACCGGGCTGTTGCAGAAGGCGAGGACGCCCAACGAGGTGATCGGCGTGCTGGCCCACGAGACGGGCCACATAGCAGGCGGACACCTAGCGCGCATGGGGCTGGAGATGCGGCGCATGAGCACATTGTCGATCATCTCCATGCTGCTGGCGGCGGGCGCGGTGGCCGGTGGGGCGGCATCGGGAAGCGCGGGCGCGGCGCGCGGCGGCCAGGCGATCATGATGGGCTCGCAGCACATGCTGCAAAGGCAGTTCCTGAGTTATGTGCGCACCCAGGAATCGGCCGCCGACCAGGCGGCGGCGCGCTACCTTGAGCGCACGAAGCAATCGGGCAAGGGGATGCTGAGCATGTTCCAGAGGCTGGCCAGCCAGTACATGGCCACCCTGCACCATGCCGACCCTTACGTGATGACCCACCCCATGCCCATGCAGCGCATACGCAATCTCGAGCGGCTGGTGAAGAAGAGCCGCTATTTCAACAAGCCCGATCCGGCGTGGCTGGTGGAGCGCCACCGCCTGATGCAGGCCAAGCTGACGGGCTTCACAGAGGGCACGCGCGGCGTATACAGGCGTTACAGGCGCTCCGACAAGTCGCTGCCGGCGCGTTACGCGCGGGCCATCGCCGCCTTCCGCATTGGCGACATACGCAATGCCCTGCCGATAATAGATGGGCTCATCAGGAGCAAGCCGAAATACCCGTATTTCTGGGAGCTGAAGGGGCAGGCGCTGCTGGAGAACGGACGGCCAAGGGAGGCCATAGGGCCGCTGAAAAAGGCCGTTTCGCTGGCCCCGCGCAACGGGCTGATAAGGCTGATGCTGGCGCAGGCGGAGCTGGCCGCGGGCGGCAAGGCGCGGGCGAGGGAGGCGCTTGCTACCCTGCGCAAGGCCATGGGGCAGGAGGGCTCGCGGCCCATGCTGCACCAGTTGATGGCGCGCGCCTACGGGGTGTTGGGCAACTACGCGCTGGCCGAGCTGGAGACGGCGGAGGCGGCCATCCGCTCCGGTGACCGCGGCCTTGCGGTGAGCAAGGCGAGGGGGGCCATGCGGCGGCTGAAGAAGGGCACGCCGCAATATACGCGAGCTAACGATATTTTGAGGATGGCCAGGCGCAGATGAGCCTATAATGAAATGACAAGTCACGAATCCCTGAAACGCGTCCCTTCCCACGGAGAACATGCCCGATGAAAAAGAAAAACACCGCCCGTGCCGCGCTGGCCGCCGCCGGAATGCTTGCCATGACCAGCGCTGTCTGGGGGTTCAGCGAACCGGAGAAGAAGGAGATCGGCGAGGTGGTGCGCCAGTACCTGCTGGAGCATCCGGAAATCCTCATAGAGATGAGCCAGAAGCTGGAACGCAAGCAGCGCGAGGAGAAGGCGGCCAGGGCCTCGGCGGCGCTTAAGGAGCATGGCAAGGCGCTGTTCTCCGGCGAGGGCGACCTGGTGATAGGCAACCCCAATGGCAAGGTGGCGATGGTCGAGTTCTTCGACTACAACTGCGGCTTCTGCAAGCGCTCGCTGCCCGATGTCATAAAGCTCAAG
>CAZXTT010000329.1:0-2162 GCA_964643775.1 uncultured Rhizobiaceae bacterium
CTTCGTCTGGCAGTCATTGCCGGTGGCTTGCGAGGGGGAGCGGGCGATAGCCTTCCCCCGCATGCGTTTCCTGCGCTGCGGGGAGCTGTTTTCCGGATAATGGGGCAGGCCCGTGATGACCATGCCTTGGTTTTGCTCCCATGAGCCCTTATGTTAGGCGGGACCGGTAACGATATTTGCGCCACGGACTTGCCAGATTGCTGGTTATGGTGGACAAGGCATGATCGCGCCGGGAATATCATGGACAATGCCGGCGCGCCGCCAAGCATCAGAGGTCATCAGTGAACAATATCCGCAATTTCGCCATCTGGGCCGTCATAGCACTGTTGCTGTTCGCCCTGTTCAACCTCTTCCAGAATCCCTCGCAGAGGCGCGGGGCGGCGGAGGTCAGCTATACCGGCTTCCTCGAGCGGGTTGAGAAGGGCGAGGTCAAGGCCGTCACCATCTCCGACGAACAGATAACCGGCCAGTTCACCAACGGCGCGCCGTTCATCACCCACGCGCCAAAGAACGACCCGGACTTCATCCGCAAGCTGCGCGAAAAGAAGGTCGAGATCCGCGTCAAGCCGCGCGATGACGGCGGGCTCCTGCCGTCGCTGCTGCTGTCGTGGTTCCCCATCCTGCTGATGATCGGCGTGTGGCTGTTCTTCATGCGCCAGATGCAGTCCAACTCCGGCAAGGCCATGGGCTTCGGCAAGTCCAAGGCGCGCCTGCTCACCGAGCGCCAGGGCAAGGTCACCTTCGATGACGTGGCCGGCGTCGACGAGGCCAAGGAAGAGCTGCAGGAGGTGGTGGAGTTCCTGAAGGACCCGCAGAAGTTCCAGCGGCTGGGCGGCAAGATCCCCAAGGGCGCGCTGCTGGTTGGCCCGCCGGGCACCGGCAAGACGCTGCTGGCGCGCGCCGTGGCGGGCGAGGCGGGAGTGCCGTTCTTCACCATATCGGGTTCCGATTTCGTCGAGATGTTCGTCGGCGTCGGCGCCAGCCGCGTGCGCGACATGTTCGAGCAGGCGAAGAAGAACGCCCCGTGCATCATTTTCATCGACGAGATAGACGCCGTGGGCCGCCACCGCGGCGCGGGGCTGGGCGGCGGCAACGACGAGCGCGAGCAGACGCTCAACCAGTTGCTGGTGGAGATGGACGGCTTCGAGGCCAACGAGGGCATCATCCTCATCGCCGCCACCAACCGCCCCGACGTTCTCGATCCGGCGCTTCTGCGCCCCGGTCGCTTCGACCGCCAGATCGTGGTGCCCAACCCCGACGTCAAGGGGCGCGAGAAGATATTGCGCGTGCACATGGCCAACGTGCCGCTGGCCCCGGATGTCGATCCCAAGGTGCTGGCGCGCGGCACGCCGGGATTTTCCGGCGCCGACCTGGCCAACCTGGTCAACGAGGCGGCCCTGCTGGCGGCGCGGCGCAACCGGCGCATGGTGACCATGGCCGATTTCGAGGACGCCAAGGACAAGGTGATGATGGGCACCGAGCGCAAGTCCATGGCGATGAACGAAGAGGAAAAGAAACTCACCGCCTATCACGAGGCGGGGCACGCCATCGTGGCGCTCAACGTGCCCGACGCCGACCCGGTTCACAAGGCCACCATCATCCCGCGCGGGCGGGCGCTGGGCATGGTCATGCAGTTGCCGGAGGGCGACCGCTATTCCATGAAGCTGCGCCAGATGACCTCGCGGCTGGCCATCATGATGGGCGGACGGGTGGCCGAGGAGCTGGTATTCGGCCCGGAGAACGTCACCTCCGGCGCGCAGTCGGACATAGAGCAGGCGACCAAGCTGGCGCGCGCCATGGTCACTCGCTGGGGCTTTTCCAGCGAGCTGGGGCTGGTGGCCTATGACGAGGATCAGGACGAGGTGTTCCTCGGCATGACCATGGGCCGCCAGCGCCAGGTGTCGGAGGCCACGGCGCAGAAGATAGACGCCGAGGTGCGGCGCATCCTCGACGAGGCCTACGCGACGGCGCGCAAGATCCTCAGCGAGAAGGCCAGGGATCACGAGACGCTGGCCCAGGGACTGCTGGAATACGAGACGCTGACCGGCGAGGAGATCGCCGACCTGCTGGCCGGCAAGCCGCCGAAGCGCGACGACGAGGACGACACGACGAAGTCCACCCCCTCGGTGCCGGTGACCAAGACGAAGAAATCCGGCGGCGAG
>CAZXTT010000330.1:0-19075 GCA_964643775.1 uncultured Rhizobiaceae bacterium
CCGCTGAAGGCGCCGTCGTATATGTTCCGGCAGCCGCAGGAGGGGCTTCTTTCCTTGAGCAGGGCGAAGCGGCAGGAATGCTCCCGCGCCAGCTCCAGGGTGGCGCGCGCCCCGGCGAGGAAGTCCGCGGTCACGTCTTCGGCGGCGGCGGTGATTACCCGCGCGCGGCCGGCCAGCACGTCCGCGCCGTCGCCGCCCGTTATCTCGGCCGCCGGGCGCGGGGTGGGCAGGCCGCCCAGCACCTCGGGGCAGACCGGAACCAGCCTTCCCTCGTCCCGCCACCTGGCGAGCAGCGGATGGCCCAGCGGGCGGCTCTGGCCGTCATGGCGCACCGGTTCGCCCAGCAGGCAGCGGGAGATGATGATGCGCTCCATGATGCGCTCCATGATGACCGGGCCCCGTGTTGGCGTCCGTGTTGCCGGGTGTCGCGGGTTATCCGTTCCCGTTTCCCTTACTTGCCGCCATTGAACAGGCGCGGCCACATTTCGTCCACCCGTTTTTTCGTTTCCCCGTCCATGTCGAGCACGCGGCCCCATTCGCGGGAGGTTTCGTTGCCCATCTTGGTGGTGGCGTCGAGCCCCAGCTTGCCACCCAATCCCTCTTTCGGAGAGGCGAAGTCGAGGTAGTCAATGGGGGTATCCTCGATGATGACAACGTCGCGCGAGGCGTCGAAGCGGGTGGAAAGGGCCCACATTACGTCCGGCCACGAGCGGGGGTTTATGTCCTCGTCCACCACTATCAGCAGCTTGGTATAGGAGAACTGGCGCAGCGCCGACCACAGGCCCATCATGACGCGCCGCGCGTGGCCGGGGTAGCGCTTGCGGATGGAGCAGACGCCGATGCGATAGGAGCAGCCCTCCGGCGGCAGCCAGAAATCGGCTATCTCCGGGAACTGCTGGCGCAGCAGCGGCAGGAAGACCTCGCCCATGGCCTCGGCCATGCGCGACGGCTCATCGGGGGGGCGCCCGGTGAAGGTGGTCATGTAGAGGGGGTCGCGGCGCATGGTGATGGCGGTGATGTCGAGCACCGGGAAGGGCTCGACGGAATTGTAATAGCCGGTGTGGTCGCCATAGGGGCCTTCCGGGGCGGTGCGGGTGGCCGAGACGGTGCCCTCGATGACTATCTCGGCATTGGCGGGAACCAGCAGGGGCTGGGTCACGGCGGGCACGAGGGAGCCACGCGCGCCGCGCAGCAGCCCGGCGTAGAGGTATTCGCCAAGGGTTTCCGGCAGCGGGGTGACGGCGGCCATGATGGTGGCCGGGTCAGCGCCGATGGCTATGGCCACCGGCATGTCCTGCCCGCGCTCGCGCCACTGAAGGTGATGCATGGCCCCGCCGCGATGGGCCAGCCAGCGCATTATGGCCGAGCGGGGCGAGAGTTTCTGCATGCGGTAGACACCGATGTTGCAGGCGGAGGCATCGTCGCTCGCGGCATCCGGCGGGCGGGTTATGACCAGCGGCCAGGTGATGAGCGGGGCCGGCTCGCCGGGCCAGCAGGACTGTATGGGCAGCATGTCCAGCGTCGCCTCGCCGCCGGTGAACACCCGCTGCTGGCAGGGGGCGCGGCGGACGGCCCTGGGGCGCATGGAGAGGGCCTCGCGCAGCACCGGGATCTGCTCCCATGCCTCGCGAAGGCCCCTGGGCGGGGTGGGCTGGCGCAGGAAGGCCAACTTTTCGCCCAGCTCGCGCAGGCCCCCGGGACGCACGCCCATGGCCCAGGCGGTGCGCTCCACGGTGCCGAAGAGGTTGACGACCACCGGCATGGAGGCCTTGCCGCCGCCCTCGGTAACGGCGTTTTCGAACACCACCGCCGGGCCGCCGGAGGCGATCAGGCGGCGGTGGATCTCGGTCATCTCGAGGTGGGTGGACACCGGCTCATCGACGCGCAGCAACTGGCCGCGCTCCTCGAGAAAGGCGATGAAGGCGCGCAAGTCGGCGAACTTTGGCGAGGCACTGCTCATGGGCGGCGATTTGACAGGCCGGCCCGCGGACATGCAATGACCTCGGTCAAGCAAGGATACGCATCAGCGCCCCGCCCCGCCGTGGATTGATCTGGATCAAGGGAGAAGACAGCAACCGGCACAATTTCCATATATAATATGACGTGGGCGCTTATACTTGGGCACCGTGCTTGGACAGCCCATTTCTTAAATTAGGGCCTGGACTCAACAAATGCATGGCGCCAGTTACCGGGGAGAAAATCGGCATGGATAGAAAAGAGATGGAAAATGAAGCTCATACGGCTCATGCCGATTATCTCCCGGCAACCCTTCGGGCGTCAATGCATTTATTGAGACCAGACCCTAATTCAGCGCCACGAGAGCTATATATGGTGAAAGCTATTATCGTTCAGCACGACAAGAGGCTACCGGCGTCACCATGTTTTTATCATGATTCTCCAAAAACCGCTGCAGTCCACTTTTGGAGCCCGTCAGATGATAAACTTTATCCATTCCTCTACTTATCTTCTTGATGGAAACGCCATACCTTTCCGCCAACTCACGAATACCTGCCCCCCGCGAACCTCCAGCGGCGATGAAAAACTCTTTATCATTATCAGCGACAAAGAAATAATATTGATGTCTTACAACCCCATCCCCGCCAACAGATTTCTCCTGACTGACATAAAGGTCATCATCTACCTTGTTTATAAAAGCCTTCTCTTTCTTATTCTTCTTTGGGTCTATTAAATAGTAATTATAACTTGGAAATATTATTCCGTTCTTTTCCTCTTCTATGCGAAGAAGTTTGGTGCCCATACCCATGATATTGCAGATGAACGTTCCCTTATATGGAAAATATTCACTGGAATCATAAACAGCCACCTGAGATTCATAGCATCCGGAAAGCCCCAGAAGCACCAAGAACGACAAAATAAACTTCCTAATAGCCATTTCAACCTCCCATATGCCTGTCCAGTATTGTTCAATTTGACAAAAAAGTCAAGTGCGCGGCAGGCATGCATGACGTTGATGATAATATTGATGATCGGATTATATCAACTCGCTAAATACAAACATTAAATATTTAAAGTAGCGGTTTTGCGCCCGTAAGAGAGTGTCGTTGGCCGAATGCCTGGCGGCAAATCTTATAATCAGGGCGCAGATACTGCTACGCAACATGAAGCTTCATTTTCCGTCACGAAATAAGCTCAAAAAGGCAAGCTGTGGCCGACGGTTTTGATTTCTGTCAATTACTTCCGAGACTACCTGCTCCCGCCCTGCCCTACAGCGCCCCGCCCCGCCGCGGATTGATCTGGATCAAGGCTTTTTGCCTTGACGGGGGGATGGGGTCTGGGGTCATAAATGCGGGGTGATGCATGGCCGGGCAAGGCGGCCGGATTGTTTTCGCATGAGGTGTGCATGGTTTTCGCGCTTCCCGAACGGGCGCCGGAGTTCGTGCGCGGGCTGCCCGCGCCGCCGTTGCTGCTTGGCGTGCTGAGGCCGGTGTTCCAGCAGTTGATCGCCGGAATGCTGCGCCGTCACCCGGAGATGTTCAGCCGGCTGGGCGAATACGGCGAGAAGAGCTTTCTCATCGATCCCGTGGACATGCCGGTGGTGTTCATCATGAAGCCCTCGGCCAGCCGCCCGCTGCTGGCGCCGCACGGGCGCGAGGAGGCGCTGGCGTGGGAGGCGGCCATTCGCGGGCCGCTCATCAAGTTCATCACCATGGTGCATGGCGAGGAGGATGGCGACGCACTGTTCTTCTCGCGCGACATAGTGATAGAGGGCGACACGGAGGCGGTGCTGGCGCTGCGCAACGCGCTGGATGACGCGGGCATCGACCTGGTGGAGGAGGTGGAGTCGCTGCTCGGCCCCTTCGCGCCCATGCTGGCGGGGCTGAGGAGGCGCATGGGGCCGCTGCTGGATAAGCTCGCCCGCATGCGCGAGGCGGCGGACGCGGCGCGCGACACATACGAACGCGAGATGCGCGGCGGACGAGCGCCGGAGGATGAAACGGGGGCGGAGAAAGCCTGATGAGCGCCATGGAGCTTATCTGTCCGGCGGGCACCCCGGCGAGCCTGCGGACGGCCATCGAGGCGGGGGCGCATGCCGTCTATTGCGGCTTTCGCGACGAGACCAACGCGCGCAACTTCCCGGGGCTGAACTTCTCGCGCAAGGAGCTGGAAGAGGCCATCGAATTCGCCCACGAGCACGGGGCCAGGGTGCTGGTGGCCATCAACACCTTCGCCCAGGCGGGCAACATGAAGCTGTGGGAACAGGCTGTTGATGACGCCGCCTCCATGGGGGCCGACGCGCTGATCCTCGCCGACCTGGGGGTGATCGACTACGCGGCGCGCAAGCACCCCGGCCAGCGGCTGCACCTCTCGGTGCAGGCTTCCGCCTCGTCGCCGGAGGCCATCAACTTCTACGTCAACGAATTCGGTATCAAACGGGTGGTATTGCCGCGGGTGCTGACCCTGCCGGAGATAAAGGCGCTGAATTCCGCCATCGGCTGCGAGACGGAGGTCTTCGTCTTCGGCGGGCTGTGCGTCATGGCCGAGGGGCGCTGCCTGCTGTCGTCATACGCCACCGGCAAGTCGCCGAACATGAACGGCGTGTGCTCGCCGCCGTCGCATGTCGCCTATCGCGAGGAGAGCGGCGGCGAGATGGTGTCGCGGCTGGGCGAGTTCACCATCAACCGCTTCGCGGCGGGCGAGAAGGCGGGCTACCCCACCTTGTGCAAGGGGCGCTTCGAGGCCGGGGGGCGGCAGCTATACGTGTTCGAGGAGCCCACCAGCCTCAACGCCGTGGACATGCTGAAGGATTTTCTCGACGCCGGGGTGACGGCGCTGAAGATCGAGGGCCGCCAGCGCTCCAAGGCCTACGTGAAGCAGGTGGTGGGCGATTTCCGCCGCGCCGTGGACGCGCTGAGCGCCGGGGCGCGGGCGCGAACCTCGCTGGAGGCCCTGAGCGAGGGCGTGCAGGAGACGCAGGGGGTCTATCGCAAGACATGGCGGTGAACGGCGGCATGAAGATCACATTGGGGCCGGTGCTGTTCAACTGGCCGGCGGAGAAGTGGCGCGATTTCCATTTTCGCATGGCCGACGAGGCGGATGTCGATGTCGTCCATCTCGGCGAGGTGGTGTGCGCCAAGCGGCTGCCGTTCTTCGAGCCATACCTGCCGGAGGTGGCGGAGCGGCTGATGGCGGCGGGCAAGGAGGTGATATTCTCCACCCTGGCGCTGGTGATGAACGACCAGGAGCGGGCGGCGGTGCGATCGGTCTGCGAGATGGCCCCCGATGCGCTGATCGAGGTCAACGATGTTTCGGCGCTGGCCCACCTCGACGGCGCGCCCTTCGTCGCCGGGCCGTTTCTCAACACATACAACGAGGCCACCCTGGGGTGGCTCAGGAGCAAGGGAGCCGTGCGAACCTGCCTGCCGCCGGAGCTGGGCGAGGAGGCGCTGGCGCGGCTGTGCGCGGCGGACGAGGGGGGCGGAGCGCCGCGGGTGGAGGTCATGGTCTTCGGGCGCATGCCGCTGGCGCTGTCGGCGCGCTGTTACCACGCGCGGGTGCACAACCTGGCCAAGGACGGCTGCCAGTTCGTCTGCGAGCAGGACTGTAACGGCATGGACCTGCGCACCCTCGATGGCGAGGCGTTTCTCGCGGTCAACGGCATCCAGACGATGTCGCACGCCTGCCTCAACCTGAGCGCGGAGGTGGGGAGGCTCAGGGAAATGGGGGTAAGCCATCTGCGCCTGTCGCCGCAGGATTGCGACATGGCGGCGGTGGCCGCGACCTTCCGCGCCCTGGCGGAAGGGGTCATGGAGGCGCGGGAGGCGCAAGCGCGGCTGGAGGCCCTCGACCTGCCGTTTCCCTTCGCCAACGGCTATTTCCACGCCAAGCCGGGGGCGGAATGGATCGATCGGCTGGTGGACAGCGCGGCGGCGCGTGGCTGACATGGGGGAGCGGGCACAAGCCCCCTGCCCCGCCCATCACCCATATCCTGACGCGGCCATAAGGCCGATGGGGCGATTGATTGACATGGGCCTGGCCAGGTTCTAACAAGCCAGCGGGAAAAGAAGAGGACGAGGCGCCCGGGCAGGCGTCATTTCGTGGAGGGGATAATGATAAATTCCGGTGATACGGCGTGGATACTCGTGTCCACGGCGCTGGTGCTGATGATGACCATTCCGGCGCTGGGCATGTTCTACGCCGGGCTGGTGCGCACCAACAACATCCTCTCGGTGCTCATGCAGTGCGTGGCCATAGCGGCGCTGGCTTCCATCGTCTGGCTGGCGGGGGCCTATTCGCTGGCCTTCGCCGAGGGCAACGCCTTCATCGGCGGGCTGTCCAAGGCATTCCTGATCAGCATAGACAAAAAGGCCGTGTGGCCCGGCACCGGCCTGCCGGAGACGCTGTTCTTCATGTTCCAGATGACATTCGCCATCATCACCCCGGCACTCATCGTCGGCGCTTACGTGGAGCGCATCAGGTTCGCCGCCGTGCTGCTGTTCTCGGCGCTGTGGCTGGTAATCGTCTATGCGCCAGTTACCCACTGGGTGTGGGGCGGGGGCTGGCTGGCGAACATGGGCACGCTGGATTTCGCCGGCGGCATCGTGGTGCACGTCACTGCTGGCGCCTCGGCGCTGGTGATCGCCGCCATGCTGGGCCCGCGCGCCGGCTTCCCCAGGCACATGACGCCGCCGCACGCGCCGTGGATGACCATGATCGGCGCCTCCATGCTGTGGGTGGGCTGGTTCGGCTTCAACGGCGGCTCGGCGCTGGCGGCGGGGGCGGACGCGGCCATGGCCATGCTGGTGACGCATGTTTCGGCGGCCACCGCCTCGCTGGTGTGGATGGCGCTGGAATGGAAGAAGTTCGGCAAGCCGTCGCTGGTAGGTTTCGTCACCGGCACCATCGCGGGGCTGGCCAGCATTACCCCGGCGTCGGGCTTCGTCGGCCCGCTGGCGGCGCTCATCATCGGCGCACTCAGCGGCGTGCTGTGCTTCTTCGCCGTGCCCTTCGTCAAGGAGAAGCTGAACATCGACGACACGCTGGATGTCATGGCCGTGCACGGCGTGGGCGGCATCATCGGCACGCTGCTGCTGCCCTTCCTCATCACCCTGCCCGGCGGCGTGGGCCTGAGCGAGGGCATGAGCGCGGGCGGGCAGTTCTTCGCCCAAGTCTCCGGCGTGGTGAGCGTGGCCGTCTTCTCCGCCGTGATGTCATGGCTGATCCTGCTGCTCACCCGCGCGCTGGTGGGCCTGCGCGTGGAGCCGCAGGTGGAGAAGGAAGGGCTGGACTACGCCGAGCACGGCGAGGTGGGCTACAACATCCACTGACGCCTGACGCCCTGCCCTGCCGCCATGCCGGCAGGGCTGACAAACAGCATCATGAAGGCATGCGCCGCCTCCCTTGCGCGCATGCCTTTTTTCGTGCCTCACGGGGCGCGGGTGGTTGTGGCCGGGGCCTTTCCAGAATGGCTTACAACCGCCAAAGGCCCTACTTCGCCGGCAAGACGGTGACCTGGCCCATCATGCCGTCGCTCTGCCAGTGGGGGCCGCACAGGTAGGGGTAATCGCCCGGCGGCATGTCGAATTTCATTTCCACCTTTTCGTTCGGGTCCGGGAAGACGCGATCCGATTCGGGCTTGCCGGCCTCCTTGAACCAGACGGAATGGGAGGTGGCGGCATCGACGTTGACCCAGCGCACCGTCTCGCCCTGGCGGATGGTGACGTGCGGCGGGCAGAAGGTGTAGCGATACATGAGCACCACGTGGATGCCCTTCTTGCGCAGCTCGGCGGTGGGGTGGCCGTATTTCTTCTGGTAGCGCTTCTCGGCCTTTTCGCAGATGCGCTTCTTTTCCTCCGGTATCACCGGCTCCGATTCGGCAAGGGCAGTGCCGGAGACGAGCCCCAGCGCCACGCCTGAGAGAATCACCTGTCTGAGCATCGTTCCTTCCCCATGATTGATCCATGACAATCCAATACCGGGGAAGCATACAAAAAGGGCGGCGGTCTGTTAAACCGCCGCCCCTTGTCGTTTCCGTCAACCGGGCAGATCAGGTCACGTGCTCGGTGCGATTGTGAACGTTGAACTTGCCGGTCGGAGTGTAGAGGCCCTTGATACGCTTCTTCTCCTTGAGGGTCTTGGTGTCATAGACGACGATCTCGCCATCGGGCTTCTTCGGCGTCTTGCGGTTCCACACCGACACCCAGAACTCGGAGCCATCGGCGTTGAACTCGATATGCACGGCGGCATAGCCGGGCTTGTCGGTCACGACGATGGGATCGAGCAGCTTGCGGGTCTTCTTTTCGAGCACCTGGACAGCCTGACGAACCTCCTCTTCCGGAGACTTGGTCTGGTCGGCTATCACGTACGGGCTCTTCGGATGGGTGCGGATGAACACGCCGGAGCCGTCCAGCGTCACGTTGTAGCACACCTTCCAGGCCTGATCGGGATGACCCTTGGGATCGTTACCCCAGGTCGTGATCTTGCCCTCGCCGAGGTAGACGGTGCCGCCCACGGGGCCGCACTTGGGATCGACCCAGTTGGCGCCCGGGCCCGGGTGCGGCTTCTTGCCGACCGGAATGATGGCCTCGGTCTTCCACTCCTCGGTGTCCACCACCACCATCTTGTTGGAGGCGTTGGCGGCGATCTGGAAGTAACGGCCGGTGGGATCGAAGAAGCCGTCATGCAGGAACTTGGCGGTCTGCATCTGAACGATCTTGAGGTTGTTCAGATCCTTGTAGCCGACCTGCCACATCTGGCCCAGCTCCTTGGCGGCGATGAGGAAGGAGCTCTGGTTGGGCGTGGTGTAAACGGCGGCGACACGCGATTCCTCGACGTAGTTGCCATCGACGTTGACGCCGCGGGTGGAGATGACGCGCAGCGGCTCCATGGTCACCGCGTCGGCGATGACGAAGTGCGGGGGCCAGTAGGCGCCGCCGAGCACGTACTTGCCGTCGCCGGAGACGGTCACGTCACGCGCGTCGTAGCCGATCTTGGTGTAGGCGACGAGCATCTTCTCGGGCTTCTGGAAGAGGTCGATCTTGGACATCTTGCCGTCACGGCCCATGATGTACCAGAAGCGGCCCGGCGTGCCGCCGACGGGCTTCTCGAGCTTGTGATGCTCGGTGGCCTTGAGCACGTGCACCGCGTAGCCGGTGGGCACGTGGGCGACGATCTCGTGCTTGTCGCCATCGACGATGGCCACCTTGCCCACGTCACGCTCGATGACGATGAAGAAGTTCTTCCAGTTGCGGCCGTGCAGCGGCTTGGACGGATAGTCCTTGGGATCGACCAGCACCTTGGTGGCCTTCTTCATCATGGCCAGCGACATCTCCGGCGGCTTCGGCGGCTCGAGCTGGATGTACTTGGCGAGCAGCGTGATCTCGTCCTTGGAGAAGATGTCCGAGAACGGGTTCATGCCGCCGTCGGTGCCCTCGGTGATGATGCGGGTGAGCTTGGCGGTGCCCAGCTTGCGGGTGTTCTTGGGCTCGAGGTTCTTGCCCGTGGCGCCCTTGCGCAGCACGCCGTGACAGCCGGCGCAGCGCTGGAAGTAGAGCGTCTTGGCCTGCTCGAACTGTTCCGGCGTGAGCTTGATCTCCTCGGCCATGGCGCCGCCCACGGAACCGGCCAGCATGGCCGCCCCGGCAGCAAGCCCGAGAAGGGAAGCGGTTGCAGCGAATTTTTTCATGGTGTCCCTCTGGAATGTGTCCCTCTGGAATTGACGGTTGTCGACGGGGGGCAGTCTAGACAAGCGCCAGCAAGCTGGGTTTGACTTTCATCAAACACGCGCGAGGGACAAGATGACGCAGCTATTTCCGACTCTTTTGCTTAGTATTGACCGAAAAAAATTGATCCAGATCATATTTTTCTGCTTTTGCTGTTCTGAAACGGTATTTCGCCATCTCACCAAGCGGAACGAGTGTGCTTCATTCGCGCATGATCCGTGCATGCGGAAGCCCGCGGCCATGTCCATCTTGACATTGGTCAAGGCGTGAGTGCCTAACAGATTCTTAATCTAGGGTGCTAGCCTATTAACGTGAGCCGAAACTCGCGAACCAACGAGGGGATAAGCGGTCATGCAAACGAAATCCGCAGCCCGCAACATTTTCTTCGGCGGAACGATATTCTTCTTCGTCGTTTTCGTCGGTCTTGTTGCGCAGAGCTACAGCTATATCGTCAACACATCGACGAACGTGAAGACCCTGACCGAATCCGTGGTCAAGGGCAAAAAGATCTGGGAGCAGCATGCGTGCATCAACTGCCACACGCTGCTTGGCGAGGGCGCCTACTACGCCCCCGAGCTGGGCAATGTCTGCAAGCGCCTGGGCGGCAAGGAAGCCGTCATGGGCATGATCGAGGCCCGGCAGGGAGACGAGGAGCCGACGCGCCAGATGCCCAACTTCGGCATCAAGGGCAAGGACCTGGAGGCGCTGGCCGACTTCCTGTGCTGGACCGGCACCATCAAAACGCAGAACTGGCCGCCCAACGAAGCCGGTTGAGTGAGGGGATAAAATCATGAAATACCAATCGCAAAAGATCGCGCTGGCCTACTTTATCGTGGCCATGGCGCTGTTCGCAGTTCAGGTGCTGATGGGTGTGACCATAGGTTACATCTATCTGAATCCGACCTTCCTGGCCGATATCTTCCCCTTCCACAGCCTGCGCATGCTGCACACCAACTCGCTGATCGTGTGGCTGCTGGTGGGCTTCTTCGGGGTGACCTACTACATCATTCCGGAAGAGGCGGAGCGGGAGATCGAAAGCCCGGCCATCGCCTATCTGCAACTGGCCATCCTGGTGCTCGGCACCGCCGGCGTGGTGGTCACCTACCTGTTCGACCTGTTCAACGGCAACGTGCTGCTCGGCAAGCAGGGACGCGAGTTCATCGAGCAGCCGCTGTGGGTGCAGGCGGGCATCGTGGTGGCGGCGCTGATGTTCCTCTACAACGTCACCATGACGGTGCTGAAGGGGCGCAAGACGGCGATCGCCAACGTGCTGCTGCTGGGCCTGTGGGGCATCGCCATCTTCTTCCTGTTCGCCTTCTACAATCCCGACAACGTGGCGCTCGACAAGATGTTCTGGTGGTGGATCGTCCACCTGTGGGTCGAGGGCGTGTGGGAGCTGGTGCTGGCCGCCATACTGGCCTTCCTGATGCTCAAGCTGACCGGCGTCGACCGCGAGGTGGTGGAGAAATGGATCTACGGCATCGCGGCGCTGTCGCTGTTCACCGGCATCCTCGGCACCGGACACCACTACTACTGGATCGGCACCCCGGCCTACTGGCAGTGGATCGGCTCGATCTTCTCGACCCTCGAGGTGGTGCCGTTCTTCGCCATGGTGCTGTTCGCCTTCACCATGGTGTGGAAGGGACAGAGGAACCACCCCAACAAGGCGGCCCTGCTGTGGGCCCTGGGGTGCGCGGTGCTGGCCTTCTTCGGGGCCGGTATCTGGGGCTTCCTGCATACGCTGGCGCCGGTGAACTACTACACGCACGGCACGCAGATCACCATGTCGCATGGTCATCTGGCCTTCTACGGCGCCTATGCGTGCATCAACCTGGCCTTCATCACCTACGCCATGCCCAAGCTGCTGGGCCGCGAGCCCTACAACCAGGTGCTCAACATGGTGTCCTTCTGGGTGCTGTCGGGGGCCATGGCCTTCATCACCTTCTCGCTGACCTTCGCCGGCGCCGTGCAGGTTCACCTGCAGCGCGTCAAGGGCGAGGCCTTCATGGACGTGCAGGGAGAGCTGACCTTCTTCTACCTGCTGCGTGAGGGAGCCGGCGTGGTGGCGCTGATCGCGGTGCTGCTGTATCTCTACACCATCTTCGTGCCGCGCTCGGAGGAGGTCATCGCCTCGCAGCCGGCGGAGTAAGCGGCAAGCTTGCTCAGCCGCAACGGCAACGAGAACCGACCCGCTCCGGAAAAACTCCGGGGCGGGTTTTTTGAATGCATGGACGAGGCTTGCCGCGGCGCCTGGGTTGTCAATGGCGAAAAATCGCCACTGGCGCTTACCCGGCCCGTGAAATGGCAAACCAGACCGGCGGCCACGGGCGATTATTTTGTGATCAAGGCACAAAAAATTGCCGGGCTCATGACTTTGGTCAAGCAAGGTGGGGGGGACGCCTGATAAAAGCCGACAAGAGTAGTCGGGAAAGTCGAGGGAACGATCATGGCTGACAATGGCAAGGCCGCCGCGGGGAATGATATTCCGTTCTACCGGCCGGTGGGCAATGAATGCGAGATTTTCGAGAAGGCATATGCGCTGAAGCTGCCGCTGCTGCTCAAGGGGCCGACCGGCTGCGGCAAGACGCGCTTCGTCGCCCACATGGCGGCGCGGCTGGGGCTGCCGTTGCAGACGGTGGCCTGTCATGACGACCTGGCGGCGGCGGACCTCACCGGGCGCTACCTGCTGAAGGGCGGCGAGACGGTGTGGACCGACGGGCCGCTGACCACGGCGGTGCGCAATGGCGGGGTGTGCTACCTCGACGAGGTGGTGGAGGCGCGCAAGGACGTCACCGTGGTGCTGCATCCGCTGACCGACGACCGGCGCATACTGCCGCTGGAGCGCACCGGCGAGATACTGGAAGCGCCGGACGACTTCATGCTGGTTATCTCATACAACCCCGGCTACCAGAACATATTGAAGAGCCTCAAGCCCTCCACCCGCCAGCGCTTCCTGGCGCTGTCGTTCGACTATCCGCCGCTGGAAGTGGAAACGGAGGTGGTGAGCCGCGAATCGGGACTGGACGAGGACAAGGCGCGGCTCTTGGTGCGGCTGGCGCGCAAGCTGCGCTCGCTGAAGGATTACGACCTGGAGGAAGGGGCCTCGACGAGGCTGGTCATCTATTGCGCCGACCTGGTGCATGCCGGGGTGGGCATGGAGGAAGCCATAGAGGCGGCGCTCATCGAGCCGCTGTCGGACGACGAGGAC
Organism: uncultured Rhizobiaceae bacterium; assembly: GCA_964643775.1. Lineage (GTDB taxonomy): Bacteria > Pseudomonadota > Alphaproteobacteria > Rhizobiales > Aestuariivirgaceae > Thermopetrobacter. Next base: position 12,889 of record CAZXTT010000330.1, read on the forward strand.
GTCAAGGCGGGCCTGCGCGAGGCGGTGGCGGCCATCGTCGGCTGAGGGAGCGCATGCGCGCGCCCACTGTGCGCGGGCAATGGGTGCGGATCATGGGCGCGAACAATGGGCGCGCGGGTGCGGGCCGGTGGGTAATCACGGGAGCTGGTCATGGCTTTCAGCCTGATGAGCATATTCGAGCCGGAGGAAGTGGTCGGCAAGCTGTGGCACCGGCTGATCGCCAGGCCCACCGACCTGCCCTCCTTCCCCGACGAGGCGGCGAGCTTCACGGATGTTTCCGGGCGGCTGGGGGTGTTCTTCCGGCTGCTGGGGGGCGATCCGGCCATCGACCTGAAGGCGACGACGCGCGAGACGACGAAGAACCGCCTCGGCCTGTTCCAGAAGCTGGGGCATTCGGCCTTCCTGGTGCCGCGGGCGCGCATCGACGGCGACATACTGCTGCTGCCGGAGGAAGTGGACGCGCTGCCGGAGCGCAAGCTCAATGTCGATCTGTATTACTGGCTGACCGCGTGGGCGGCGGCGGTGGGCGGCGAGTGGCCGAAGCCCCATGGTGACCCGCTGCGCGCCGATGTCGAGGCGCTGCGTTTCGCGCGCAACATCACCATGAGGACGCTGAGGGAAGCGCCGGGCCTGCGCGGGCGCTGGCGCCGGCTGGCGCGGGCGGCGCTGGAGGCGAGGCCGAAACTGTCGCTGCCGCCGGCGGAGGCGGCGGTGGAGGAGGCCATCCGCGCCCTGCTGGCCGACGACGAGCCAGACGGCGAGGCGGTTTCCGGCAACCCGGTGCTGGCGGCCATCCTGGGCGACGACGAGGCCATGGAAACACTGCGCGCGCCGCGCGGCTACAAGACCTTCCTGCCGGTGCCGGTATGGGGCGACGCGCTGCCGCTGAAGGAGCGCGAGCACCTGCCGCAGCGCGAGGACCTGGGAGGAGGAGGAGCCAACCAGGACGAGGAAGAGCAGGAAGAGAAGAAATACAAGGGCAAGCGGCGCAGCTCCGACCAGGCGGACAAGAAGGATCCGCTCATCCTCAACCGCTTCGAGGCCATACTGTCGCTGGCCGAATACCTCAACATGAGCCGCCTCATCGACGACGAGCAGGACGAGGAAGAGGCCAAAAAGGCGCGCGACGACATGGACGAAATATCGCTCGTCGAGGTGAAGAAGAAGCCGAAGGTGAAGCTCAAGTTCGACCTCGATCTCGCGCCGGAGGACGTGGAGCTGGAGCGGCTGGCGGCGGAGCATGTCTACCCGGAGTGGGACTACCGGCGCAGGGGATACCTGGCCGATCACTGCCGGGTGCTGACGCGGGTGGCGGAGGAAAGCGGCGACGGGCAAAAGGCCTGGAAGCCCGACGAGGCGACGCGGCGGCGCATCAGGGCGGTGAAGCGGCAGTTCGAGGCGCTGCGGCCCAAGCGCGAGATATTGCGCCGCCAGCTCGACGGGGCGGAGTTCGACATGGACGCGCTGGTGCGCTCGATGACCGACCTGAAGGCGCACGGGGAAGGCTCGGACCGCATATACATGGCGGCCCGCCAGCAGGCGCGCGACCTGGCGGTGGCGGTGCTGTTCGATTCGTCGCGCTCCAGCGAGAGCTGGGTGGACGGGCGGCAGGTCATCGACATAGCGCGCGAGACGCTGATGGCGCTCACCGAGGGGCTGGCGGCGGTGGGCGACGATTACGCCATATTCGGTTTCTCGTCCATCCGCCGAGAGCGGGTATACGTGAACACCATCAAGGGCTTCGACGAGACGCGCGGGAGCGCCATCCACCGCCGCATCGCGGCTCTCAGGCCGGGCTTCTACACCCGCATGGGGGCGGCCATCCGCCACGTGTCGAAGGTGCTGGACGAGCGGCCCAACTCGCACCGGCTGCTGCTGGTGATAACCGACGGCAAGCCCAACGACCTCGACCATTACGAGGGGCGCTACGGGGTGGAGGACACGGCGCGCGCCATAACGGAGGCGCGCAAGCTGGGGCAGAAGGTGTTCGGGGTGACCATCGACGCCAGGGCGCAGAGCTACTTCCCGTTCATCTTCGGGCGCAACGCCTATGCCATAGTGCCCAAGGCGTCGCGCCTGTCGCAGGCGCTGCCGCGGCTATACCGGCACCTTGTCGCATGATGTGGCAATGTGACATCTGATACAGAAGGGCGAGGACGCAACTGACAAGTTGCGCCCGTGTCACCGGGGCAAGAAGAGAGGGGAAACATGCGCCATCCAGACGAGGCCACGCAGGCAACGGAAAAGGCCGCCGGCGCGTCGCTGGACGACGACTGGGGGCCGCTGTCGCAGTTGCCCGGCAACCCGATGATCTGGTTGCTGATAATCTCGGAGATCGCCGTCTTCGGGGCCGGGTTCGCCGGTTTCGTCATCGCCTTCCTGCTCGATCCGGAAACCTTCAGCAAGTCGCAGGACACGCTCAACCGGCTGGCGGGGGCGATAAACACCATGGTGCTCATCACCTCGGGGCTGTTCGCGGCGCTGGCGGTGAAGGAGGAATCGGAGAACAACACCGGGCGCATGCGGCTATACGTGGGGCTGGCCATCGTCACGGGGCTGGTGTTCCTCGGCGTCAAGTGGGTGGAATACTCCGGCGAGATCGCCGCCGGGCACATGCTGGACACCAACAACTTCTTCACCCTCTATTACCTGCTGACCGGCTTTCACGCCCTGCACGTGGTGCTGGGGATAATCATCCTGGCCATCGTCGGCTGGAAGCATTCGCTGAACAACCTGGAGACGGGGGCGGCCTTCTGGCACATGGTCGACCTGATCTGGGTGATCCTGTTCCCCGTCGTCTACCTGTTGCGCTGAAGGAGGCCCTTCCGATGCATGACGCCAGTCACCCGTCGCAGAACCTGCCCTCGCGGCGCACCCTGATAATCGCCTGGGCGGCGCTCATGGCCCTGACGGTGGGCACCATGGTGGCCGGCAAGGTGACCTCCACGGCCTCGCTGGGGCTGCTGTGGACGGCGGCGCTGCTCGCCATATCGTGGGCCAAGGCGCGCTTCATCCTGCTCACCTACCTGAACCTGCGGGCCGCCCCGCGCCACTGGCGCAGCGGCATGAGCGGGGCCATCGTCTTCCTGCTGGCGGTGATATTCGGCCTTTACGCGCTGGGGGCGCTGGGGCTGGCCGGAAGGTAGGCCCTGGGGTCTGGACTCAATAAAAACAACCCGCCCGCGAAGTTCCAGCGCATGGGGGCACAAACGAGTGGAACATTTCGCGAGCGGGCCCGAAACGCACCGGTGCTACGGGTAGCACCTGCCTTGCAGGCACGTGCGTTTCTGTCCCTGTAAAAACAAGTGCCTGATGGCGCCGCAAACGGCGCCGCCTGGCAACCTGATCGTCATGTCGCTTGATTGACGGGCGAATTGTGTCAGCATGTTATTAAAAATGAGTATCTTTTCAAGAGAGAAATAGCAATTAATTAAATTTCACGTTTATATTGGTGTGAATTTCAGGCCGGTATAGAGTAAGAACCTTCATATATGGCCATCTGAATATCCTATTGTGCGCCTAAATTACAACTATATTATCAACAGCAATCAGGCCTGGTTTCGACTAAGAACTTTTACTTTATTCGTTTGCCAATCCATCAAACCATTTCCGGTTGATGCTGGCATATTCTCCACTTTCCATGATCTCCAGCAGGGCGCGGTTGACCTTTTCGCGCAGGGGGGAGCCGGCGGGGAATATGATGCCGTAATCCTCGCGGCGGAACACCGGGCCGGTGGTGCGCACCTTGCCTTTTCCGGCGGTGCGGGCATAGTGGTCGAGGGCCGGGAAATCATAGACCACGGCATCGACCTTGCCCGATTCCAGCAGACGGTAGGCATCGGTGATGTTCCTCACGGTGACGGCGCGCGCGCCGGGCTGGTGGCGCAGCCATTCATGGGAGGTGGAGCCCTCGACCACGGCAACCGGATGCCCGCTCAGGTCGGATGGGCCGTTTATGGAGCCTGCGAGGTTGGAGACGGTGATGGCCGAGGTGATGGTGGCGGTGAACCAGGCGAAGGCTATGTAGCCGAATATGATGAGCACCAGCGCTATGGCCTTGCCGAGGTGGGTCTTGGGCGTCTTGTCGCCATAGCCGACGGTGGAGATGGTGACCAGCGTCCAGTAAACGGCGTCCCACAGGCCCAGCGGCCAGGCGCGGGTGAACTGTTCATTGTGGCGGCGCTCGACCAGCCAGATGACATGGGCGACGATGATGACCAGCAGGCCCAGCCCGGCCAGCGCGAGGCGGAAGCTGGGGGAGGAGAACATGGAGCTCATGACCGACAGGCCATGGGAAACCAGCCCCCTGTCGCCGGCGCGCACCATGACCTGCAGGCCGGAGCGGAAATAGGGATGGGAGAAATCGAGCCTGCGCTCGCGCCCGGCGGTAATGGTCACGGCGGCTATGCCGAGATCGGCCTTGCCCGCGGCCACGCCATCGAGCATCTCCGCCAGGCCGGGCTGCATGACGAGCTTGCTTTCCGTTCCCATGCGGCGGCTCAGGGCCTCCCACAGGTCGATGGAAAAGCCGCTCAGGGATCCCTTTTCGTCCTCCATGACGAAGGGGGCTATGGGCTTGACGTAAACGCGCAAGCGGCGCGGCGGGCCATCCCCCCGCTCCGCCGCGGCGCTGTCCATCGCCCCTTGCGCCCCCTGCCCCGCCCCTTCCATCGCCGCGGCGGCGGCCAGCGGCAACAGGCAGGCGATGACGGCCAGGGTCATGCGAATGAAAGACAACATGTTAATCCTCCCCGCGCCATCATAGCGGCCAGACGCCGGCGTGCAAATCCGTCAGCCGAACTGATCCCAGGCCAGCTTGATTATGGTGGCGGCGACCACCATCAGGAAGAAGACGCGCACGAAGGAGACGTCGCGGCGATGAACCATGGTGGAGCCGGCCCACGCCCCCAGCAGTTGCCCCGCGCCCATGGCCAGGCCAACCGGCCACACGACCAGCCCGGCGGGGATGAACACGGCCAGCGAGGCGATGTTGGAGGTGAGGTTGAAGCCCTTGGATTCGGCGGTCGCCTCCTTCAGCCCAAGGCCGAGCAGCAGCACCAGCGCCATGGTCCACAGGCCGCCCACCGCGGGGCCGAAGAAGCCGTCATAGAAGCCCAGCAGAAGACCGCCCAGAACATAGAACAGCGGCCGCGGCAGGCGGCGCGGGCCGGGTTTGAAGCCGAGCTTGGGGGTAAGCAGGGTGTAGAAGAATATGACGATCATGAGAACGAGTATGAGCACGCCCAGGAACCCGGCGGAGAACTGCTGCACAGCCCATGCGCCGGTGAGCGCGCCGAGGAAGGTGAATATGATGCCGGTGAGCATGCGGCGGGGGGAGGAAAGGCCGAGGCGGGCGTAATTCATGGTCGAGGAAAAGGTGCCAAAGGCGCTTTGCAGCTTGTTGGTGGCCAGCGCCTGATGGGGCGGGACGCCCATGGCCAGCAGGGCCGGAAGGGCTATGAGCCCGCCGCCGCCAGCCACGGCATCGACAAACCCGGCGGAAGCGCCGACGATGAAAAACAGCAGGAGAACGAGGGGAGAAAAATCCATGTGGTGGGGCTGTTCCTGTCAGGTTGATGCGCTGGAGAAATGATTTATGGGCCAGCGGAGAGGACCGGCGCAAGAGCCGCGGCCGGGCAATGGGAAGTGATGGCGGCGGCTAGATTGCCCATAGCGCCACTATTGGCTGCGGATCATCGCTTGCCACCGGCACAAAACCACTCCACCAGAATGACCCAATTTGATTGTAAAAGGCTCTACGCGAACTGATCCCAGGCCAGCTTGATTATGGTGGCGGCGACCACCAGCAGGAAGAAGAGGCGCACGAAGGAGACGTCGCGGCGGTGAACCATGGTGGAGCCCGCCCAGGCGCCCAGCAGTTGTCCCGCCCCCATGGCCAGCCCCACCGACCATATGACCAGCCCGGAGGCGATGAACACGCCCAGGGCGACGAGGTTGGAGGTGAGGTTGAAGGCCTTGGTTTCGGCGGTGGCCTCCTTCAGGCCGAGGCCGAGCAGCAGCACCAGGGCGAGTGTCCAGAAGCTGCCCGCCCCGGGGCCGAAGAAACCGTCATAGAAGCCCAGCAGCAGCCCGGCGGCCATGTAGAACAGGGGGCGCGGCAAGCGCCGCGGGCCGGGGCGGAAGCCGAGCCTGGGGGTCATCAGGGTGTAGATGAAGATGGCCGTCA
>CAZXTT010000331.1:0-2579 GCA_964643775.1 uncultured Rhizobiaceae bacterium
GCAAGGACGGCGACGACGATCACGATGTCGATGACGGCGACGATGACGGCGACCTGCTGGACGAAACGGAGCGCCCGGTCATGTCGCTCGACGGCGATGGCGAGGTGACGGCGGAGGCCGCCGGCAAGGCCGCCAGTGGCGCCAAGGGCGGCAAGGGCGGCAAGGGCGACGCGAGGAGCGCGAAGAAGGCCGGCAGGGAGGCCGGGAAAGGCGCGGGCAAGGGCGGTGGCAAGGGCGTGAAAAAAGGCGCGAAAAAGAGCGCGAAAAAAAGCGCCGGGAAGGGCGTGGGCAAGGCCTCCGGCAAGGGCGCCGGCAAGAAGAGCGGGGGGAAGTCTTAGGCGATGAGCGCGGCGGACAACGAAAGGCCGGAAGAGGACGAGATCGAGGCCTCGCAGGCGCCACTGATCGAGCACCTGATAGAGCTGCGCCAGCGGCTCATCAAGGCGCTGATCGGCTTCGTCATCGCCTTCATCGTCAGCTTCTATTTCGCCAACCCGATCTTCAACTTCCTGCTCCTGCCATACCAGTGGGCGGTGGGGGACGCGGCGCACCTGAAACTGATCTACACCGCGCCGCAGGAATTCTTCTTCACCCAGCTCAAGATCGGCATGTTCGGGGGGCTGTTCCTGGCCTTCCCGCTGATCGCCATGCAGATATACAAGTTCGTCGCCCCCGGCCTCTACCGCCACGAGCGCGAGGCCTTCCGGCCATACCTGTTCGCCACGCCGGTGCTGTTCGTCGTCGGGGCGGCGCTGGTGTTCTTCTTCATCCTGCCGGTGGCGCTCACCTTCTTCGCCAGCTTCCAGCAGCAGGCGGAAGAGGGCAAGGCGGCCATCGAGCTGTTGCCCAAGGTTTCGGAATACCTGTCGCTGGTCATGACCCTGATACTGGCCTTCGGCATAGCCTTCCAGTTGCCGATAGTGCTCACCCTGCTGGGCAAGACGGGGGTGATAAGCGCCGACCAGTTGCGCAAGGGGCGGCGCTACGCCATCGTCGGCGTGGTGGTCATAGCCGCCATATTCACCCCGCCCGACCCGTTCTCGCAGCTTGGGCTGGCGATTCCGATGATCGGCCTCTACGAGCTGTCCATATGGCTGGTTTCCATGGCCGAGAAGAAGCGCCGGGAGGAATAGTCATGTTCGATATCAGGTGGATCAGGGAAAACCCGCGGGAGTTCGACCGCGGCATGGCGCGCCGCGGGCTGGAGCCGCACAGCGCGCGCTTGCTGGCGCTCGACGAGAAGTGGCGCAAGGTGCTGACCGAGCTGCAGGAGCTGCAGGCGGAGCGCAACGCCGCCAGCAAGCGGATCGGGCAGGCCATGGCCGCCGGCGACAAGTCCCTGGCGGAGGAGCTGAAGGAGAAGGTGGCGGCCATGAAGGGCCGCATGCAGGAGCTGGAGGAAGAGGCGCGGCGGGTCAAGGGCGAGCTGGACGAGAAGCTCGCCGCCTTGCCCAACATTCCGCTCGACGAGGTGCCCGACGGCGAGGACGAGGCCGACAACGTGGAGGTGCGGCGGGTCGGCGAGCCGCGCGGGTTCGACTTCGAGCCGAAGCAGCATTTCGAGCTTGGCGAGGCGCTGGGATACATGGACTTCGAGCGGGCGGCGAGGATATCGGGGGCGCGCTTCGTGGTGCTGTCCGGCCCGCTGGCGCGGCTGGAGCGGGCGCTGGCCCAGTTCATGCTCGACCTGCAAGGCGGCGAGCATGGCTACCGCGAGGTCAGCCCGCCGCTGCTGGTGCGCGACGAGGCGCTGTTCGGCACCGGGCAGTTGCCGAAATTCGCCGAGGACCTGTTCCGCACCACCGACGGGCGCTGGCTGATCCCGACGGCGGAGGTGCCGCTGACCAACCTGGTGCGCGAGGAGATCGTGAACGAGGGCGAGCTGCCGATGCGCCTGTGCGCCCTGACGGCCTGTTTCCGCTCCGAGGCGGGGGCGGCGGGGCGCGACACGCGCGGCATGATCCGCCAGCACCAGTTCTCCAAGGTGGAGCTTGTCTCCATCACCACCCCGGAGGAGGGGCGCGGCGAGCTGGACAGGAAGCTGGCCTGCGCCGAGGAGGTGCTGAAGCGCCTCGGGCTGCCATACCGGGTGGTGGTGCTGTGCGCCGGCGACATGGGCTTTTCGGCCTGCATGACCTATGACATCGAGGTGTGGCTGCCGGGGCAGGATACCTACCGGGAGATTTCGTCCGTCTCCCTGTGCGGGGACTTCCAGGCGCGGCGCATGAATGCCCGCTACCGCAAGGAGGGCGAGAAGGGCGGCCACTTCGTCCACACGCTCAACGGCTCCGGGCTGGCAGTGGGGCGGGCGCTGGTGGCGGTGCTGGAGAACTACCAGAACGCCGATGGCTCGATCAGCGTGCCGGAGGCGTTGCGGCCCTACATGGGCGGCATGGAGCGCATAGAGAAGGGCGCATAGGGAAGGGGCGCGCAAGAAGAGCGCCAGCCGGTGAAGACACACGGGGAAAACAGCGAGGCGGGCCGCCGATGCGCATCCTGGTGACCAATGACGACGGCATTCACGCGCCGGGGCTGAAGGCGGCGGAGGAGATCGCGCGGCGATTGTCCGGCGACGTGTG
>CAZXTT010000332.1:0-5434 GCA_964643775.1 uncultured Rhizobiaceae bacterium
ACCGAGGGCAGGAAGGTGGCGCGTCTGCCGTCGAGCCGGAGGATAACCCCGTGTTCGCCGGGGATTATCTTGCGGCGCAAGTCGTCGATGTCGGTCCAGGGCAGGGGGGCGGGCTCCGAGAGCAGCGATATCTCGATATCGACGCGCGGCAGCTCGTTCGCCGAGAGGGGCGGGAAGCGGCTGTCGTGGAAGGCCGCCGCGCGGGCGTTTTCGATGACGTCGTCGATGAGCGGGCGGCGGGCCAGCAGCGAGCCTATGCAGCCGCGCAGGCGGCCATCGATCTTCAGGGTGACGAACACCGCCCCCGGCTCGGCCAGCCGCGGATAGCGGCTTATGAGCTCTTCCCTGAACGGCGCGTCAAGCCGCCGCCGGCCGAAGGCCTCCTCGATGGCCATGCGGGCGATGGCGGGGAGTATTTCCTTCCATTTCTCCATCATCCCGTCTCCCGGCCGTCATGACCGCCCCGCCATGACGGCATCACCTGGCGCGCGCCGCCTCGCGATAGGCGCGCACGATGTGCTGGTAGTTGACCACTATGGCGTCGCGGCGCTTCTCGGCCCTTGCGAATTCCTGTTTGCCAATCTTGCCCATCAGAGCCTTCTTGCGGGCCCGCTGGAATACCCTCTCGCCCTGCCAGCGGGCGCGCTCGGCCCAGCGGCGCACCCTTTCGCGCTGCATGGGGGTGAGGCCCTTGAGCGACAGGTATTTCAGATCGATGCCGAGCAGCGGGTTGTTGCCATAGCGCACCTTGATGTCCGGCAGCACCAGCGGCGCGCAGAATTCACCCCTTTGCTGGCGCTTGCAGGCCTCGGTGCAATACCTGGCCGTTTCCGCCTTGTTGGCCATGTCCCTGGCGCAGCAGTCACACAGCACCACCGCCTGCGCCGGGCCGCCCCACAAGCCGGCCGCCACCACCGTTCCCGCCAGAAAACTAAACAATTTCATTTTACCGCCCCTCTTGGCTCGATGTTTTTGTTGTCTTCATCGGATATGGTGATTAAACGCTTCCCTTCAAAGGATGGCAAGCCCCGGCGGGGGCGGGAGTGCGCCGATGACCGAGGTTCTGTTCTATCACCTGGAGCGCCAGTCGCTCGACGAGGTGCTGCCGCTGCTGCTTTCCAAGACGCTTCAGCGCGATTGGCGGGCGCTGGTGCGCTGCGGCCTGAGCGAGCGTTTGCGCGCCCTGTCGGACGCCATATGGAGTTGGCGCGAGGAGAGCTTCATTCCCCACGGCATGGCCGAGGACGGCCACGGCGAGCATCAGCCCATCTGGCTCACCGATGGCGACGACAATCCCAACGGGGCCGACGTGCTGTTCTGTGTCGAGGGGGCGCGCCCCGGCGACGAGGAGCTTGCCGCCATGGACCGCGTCATCATCATGTTCTCCGGCCATGACCCGCAGGCCGTGGAACAGGCGCGCGAAATGTGGCGGCGGTGGAAGGACAGGGAGGAGCTGGAGCTGACCTACTGGCGGCAGGACGAGCGCGGCAGATGGGAGAAACAGGAATGAGCAGGGGCGCGAAGGGCCACAATTCCGACGGCGTGATGGTGCGCGTGGAGGTGCGGCTGTTCAACTCGCTGGCCCGCCACATGGGGCCGGGCAACAACATCCGGAGCATGGAATTCCCCGCCGGCTCCACCATAGCCGACATAATCGAGCAATTGCGGATAGACCGCCGCGACGTCTTCTACGTCTTGCGCAATGGCCGCGACGTGAGCAAGCGCCTGGGCGAGCCGGTGAACCTCGACGTCTTCCTCGAGGACGGCGACACGATAGCCCTCTCCGGCCCCGTCCCCTACAGCTGGGGCTACGGCGCGCCGGTGATGTAGGGAAGGGGGCAATACGGGGCATGACCATCCCCCTCGCGGGGCGGGAGACACGCTCCCCGCGAGGGGCGAAACCCTCGGTCCGTGGAAGGGCAGGGCGGGGTCACAGCAGTTCGGGCAGGCGTTTTTCCAGTTCGTGGAGGGGCAGCTTGGTCAGGTCCTTGGCTATCTCGGCGCTGACCAGGTCGCGCACCTCCCCGGTCATCGCCTCGCGCAGCAGGCCCAGCATCTTCGGCGGGGCTATTATCGCCAGCCGCCCGTAGCTGCCCTGCTTGCGCTCGTCGTCCAGCAGGCGGGCTATCTGGCGGGCGAATTCGATCTGTTCGTTTTCGCGCGGGTCGGTGGGCGGCTCGTAGGCATGGCGGCCCTGGGCCATGCGATCCTTGGTGCGTCCGGGCCGGTCGGCGTTTATCTCGCGCCCCGGGCGGGTGTCGGCCACCAGCTCGTGGTCGAGCGCCGGGGCGATGCCGCGCCCCGCGTTGTTGGCCTTCAGCACGCGCCCGCGCCCACCATCGGCAATGACGATCCACATCGGCTTGTCCTTCATGGATTCCTCCCGTGAGATCAATTTCCTTAATGATTAATCTGGCGACGATGAGCGCCACTTCAACCCTTTGCTTGCCCGCGCTGGCCGTATCGGCTAATCGAAGGCAAAACCCTGGCCGCGAGAGGGCTTCCCATGACCACCCATGCCGACCGCATCCTCATCATCGATTTCGGCTCGCAGGTGACCCAGCTTATCGCCCGCCGCGTGCGCGAGGCCGGGGTCTATTGCGAGATCGTGCCCTTCCAGAAGGCCGAAGGCGCCCTCGACTGGCCGGGGCTGAAGGGCATCATCCTCTCCGGCGGCCCGGCCTCGGTCACCTGGTCGCAAAGCCCGCGCGCCCCCGGGCGCGTCTTCGAAATGGGCCTGCCGGTGCTCGGCATCTGCTATGGCCAGCAGACCATGGTCGAGCAACTGGGCGGGACGGTGGAAACCTCCGACCACCAGGAATTCGGCCGCGCCTTCCTGAATATCGGCGGCGACTGCTCCCTCTACGAGGGCATCTGGGCGCCGGGCGAGAAGCACCAGGTGTGGATGAGCCACGGCGACCGCGTCACCTCCCTGCCGGAGGGCTTCCGCGTGGTCGCCACCTCCGAGGGCGCGCCCTTCGCCGCCATCGCCGACGAGGCCCGCCGCTTCTATGGCGTGCAGTTCCACCCGGAGGTGGTGCACACCCCCGACGGCCACCGCCTGCTCGGCCGCTTCGCCCGCGACATCTGCGGCTGTTCCGGCGACTGGTCGATGAAGTCCTTCAAGGACGAGATGATCGCCGCCGTGCGCCGGCAGGTGGGCCGGGGCAAGGTTATCTGCGGCCTCTCCGGCGGCGTCGATTCCTCCGTCGTGGCGGTGCTGCTGCACGAGGCCATAGGCGACCAGTTGCAATGCGTCTTCGTCGATACCGGCCTGATGCGCCTGGGCGAGGCGGAGGAGGTGGTGGGCCTGTTCCGCGACCATTACAACATCCCGCTGACCCACGTGGACGCCGCGGACGAGTTCATAGGCCTGCTCGAGGGCGTCTCCGACCCGGAGGAGAAGCGCAAGATCATCGGCAAGACCTTCATCGACGTGTTCGAGCGCGAGGCCAAAAAGATCGGCGGCGCGGAATTCCTCGCCCAGGGCACCCTCTACCCCGACGTCATAGAGAGCGTCTCCTTCACCGGCGGCCCGTCGGTGACCATCAAGAGCCACCACAACGTCGGCGGCCTGCCCGAGCGCATGAACCTGAAGCTCGTCGAGCCCCTGCGCGAGCTGTTCAAGGACGAGGTGCGCGCCCTGGGCCGCGAGCTTGGCCTGCCGGAGCGCTTCGTGGGCCGCCACCCGTTCCCCGGGCCGGGCCTTGCCATCCGCCTGCCCGGCGGGGTGACGCGCGAGAAGCTGGAGATATTGCGCAAGGCCGACGCCATATACCTGGAGGAAATCCGCAAGGCCGGCCTCTATGACGCCATCTGGCAGGCCTTCGCCGTGCTGCTGCCGGTGCAGACGGTGGGCGTGATGGGCGATTCGCGCACCTACGACTACGTATGCGCCCTGCGCGCCGTGACCTCCGTCGATGGCATGACCGCCGACTTCTTCCACTTCGACCACGACTTCATGTCGGCGGTGGCCACCCGCATCATCAACGAGGTGCGCGGCATAAACCGCGTGGTTTATGATATAACCTCCAAGCCGCCTGGCACCATCGAGTGGGAGTAGGGCGGCAATCGCCCCGAAACCGCCGCCCCCCGGGGCCGGTGGGCGATCAACCGGCCACCATTGCATCCGACCATTGCATCCGAAAGACGAACCCATGCCAAGGCAGCGCCTCTATCTCTATGACACCACCCTGCGCGACGGCGCGCAGACCCCCGGCATCGACTTTTCCGTCGAGGAAAAGAAGATCATCGCGCGCATGCTGGACGAGCTGGGCATCGACTACATCGAGGGCGGCTATCCCGGCGCCAATCCCACCGACAGCGAGCTGTTCTCCGCCGACCAGGGGCTCAGGGCCAGGTTCACCGCCTTCGGCATGACCCGCCGCGCCGGGCGCTCGCTGGACAACGACCCCGGCCTGCGCCGCCTGCTGGAGGCCAGGGCCGACGCCATCTGCTTCGTCGCCAAGGGCTGGGACTATCACGTCAAGGTGGCCCTCAACACCACCACCGACGAGCATCTCGCTTCCATCCGCGATTCCGTCGAGGCGGCGCGCGCCCACGGCTTCGAGCCGCTGGTCGATATCGAGCATTTCTTCGACGGCTACAAGGCCAACCCCGAATACACCACCGCCGCCGTGCGCGCCGCCCACGAGGCCGGGGCCCGCTGGGTGGTGCTGTGCGACACCAACGGCGGCACCCTGCCGGAGGAGGTGGAGGAGATAGTATCCGCCATGGCCGGGATCGTGCCCGGCGAAAATCTCGGCATCCACTGCCACGACGACACCGGCATGGCGGTGGCCAATTCGCTGGCCGCCGTGCGCGCCGGCGCGCGCATGATCCAGGGCACCCTCAACGGCATAGGCGAGCGCTGCGGCAACGCCAACCTCGTCACCCTCATCCCCACCCTGGCGCTCAAGCCCATCTACGCGGAGCGCTTCGAGCTGGGGCTCGCGGAAGGGGCGCTGGAGCGCCTCACCCAGGTGTCGCGCGCCTTCAACGAGATGCTGAACCGCCCGCCGGAGCTTCAGGCCCCCTACGTCGGCGAGACGGCCTTTTCCACCAAGGCCGGCATTCACGCCTCGGCCATCCTCAAGAACCCCGACACCTATGAACACGTGCGCCCGGAGCAGGTGGGCAACCGCCGCCGCGTGCTGGTTTCCGACCAGGCCGGCAAGTCCAACCTGATCTCCGAGCTGAAGCGCTTCGGCATGGAGGTGGACAAGACGGACCCGCGCCTCGACGACCTGCTGGCCCGCGTCAAGGAGAACGAGGCGGCGGGCTTCGCCTACGACACCGCCGACGCCTCGCTGGAACTGCTGGCGCGGCGCACGCTCGGCCACGTGCCGGTCTATTTCGATGTCGAGAGCTACAGGGTGCTGGTCGAGCGCCGCTACAACGCCATGGGCGAGAAGGTGACCATGGCCGAGGCCAT
>CAZXTT010000333.1:0-3698 GCA_964643775.1 uncultured Rhizobiaceae bacterium
AGCGCCTGGCTCATCATCGCCAGGTAGCCGATCACGCCCAGCCCGCCGACGGCGAATATTATGCCGAAGAAGAACAGCAGCGTGTCCCATTCAACCCGCTCCATGACCTTGAAGGCATCGAGCAGTATGTCCTCCTCGCCGCCGTGCCTGCGCCAGGTGCGCATCTTGAACCAGTAGCTGTACATGGAAAGGTATCCCAGCCCCGTCATCATGCCCAGGGCCGGCGGCAGGTCGAGGAAATTGCGGAACGACACGGCGGTGACGATGGTCGCCGCGAACAGCCCCATGACCATCCATGCGCCGGGCTTCATGCGCACGCTGGTCTCGCTGGCTTCCGGCGTCACGTTGGGCACCGCGAAGGTCATGATGGTGGCCGGCACCAGGAAGTTGATCGCCGAGGGAATGAAAATGGCGAAAAACTCCGTGAACTCCAGCTTGCCCTTCTGCCACACCATGAGGGTGGTTATGTCGCCAAACGGCGAATAGGCGCCGCCGGCATTGGCCGCCACCACCACGTTTATGCACGACAGGGCGATGAAGGCCGGGTTCTTCACGCCCACCGCCACCACCACCGCGCCCAGCACCAGCGAGGTGGTGAGGTTGTCGAGCAGCGGCGACAGGAAGAACGCTATTATGCCGGTGATCCAGAACAGCTTGCGGTAGCTCAGCCCCATGGACACCAGCTTCTCCCGCAAGGCGTTGAACACCCCCCGGTCTTCCATGGTGTTGACGTAGGTTATGGCGACGAACAGGAACAGGAACAGCTCGCCGTATTCCATCATCGTGTGGCGCGCCACGTCGCCCACCATGTGCTGCTTGCCGGAACCCAGGTAGGCCATGCCGATGAGCGCCCAGATGATCCCCGCCGCCAGCAGCACCGGCTTGGATTTGCGCATGTGGATGCTTTCCTCGAATATCACCAGCAGGTAGGCGAGGATGAATATGGCCAGCGCCGCCATGCCATATGGATTGGCGGTAAGGTCGAGCATGCCGCCGGCGGCATGTTCGCCACCACCGGCGGAAGACGCCAGCGCCGGCACGGCGAAAGCAACGGCAAGCATTCCCAAAAGCAATGGGACGGAAAGCACGAAACGCATTGGAAACCCCGCTGAAAAGGCGCAAAAACCACCGCTCTTTTGCTATTCTTGACGCGCTTGGTCAAGAGAGGGCGGGAAAACCCTCCCCTATTCCCGCTGATTTGCCGCCATCAGCGGATTGCCTTGACCCCATGCTTGGGCTATTCACCCAAGGACGATCATCGTCTGCCCTGCCCCGCTGCTGGTGGCGGAAAGGCGGAAGATGCGCCTGAGCGCTTTCAGGGGAAAAGGCAGGAACCCAAGGAAACAGGCAGGAAACAATGTCCGTTGACCGCGATACCGTGCGCCGCATTGCCAGGCTGGCCCGCATCAGGGTGGAGGAAGACGAGCTGGAGCCGCTGGCCGGCGAGCTGTCCTCCATCCTCGGCTGGATAGAGCAGCTTGGCGAGGTGGACACCAGCTCCATCCCCCCCATGACCTCGGTGGAGGACATGGAGATGAAAAAACGCCCCGACGTGGTAAGCGACGGCGACTGCGTGGAAGACATACTGGCCAACGCCCCGGAACGCGAGGGCAATTTCTTCGCCGTTCCCAAGGTGGTCGAATAATCTATCCCGTGCCCCCTGCCCCGCTGGCTGGCTGGCGGCAGGCTTATTTCGAGGATGTGACAGTCAAATGAGCGACCTGACCAAACTCTCGCTGGCCGAAGCGCGCGACGCCCTGCGCCGCCGGGAGATCTCCGCCGTCGAGCTCACCGAGGCCTATCTCGACGCCATGGCCGCCGGCAAGGCGCTGGGCGCCTACGTGGCCGAAACCCCGGACAAGGCCCTCGAGATGGCCGCCGAAAGCGACCGGCGTCTCTCCTCCGGCCAGCCGCGCCCCCTGGAGGGGCTGCCCATCGGGGTCAAGGATCTCTACGCCACCAGGGGCATTCACACCCAGGCGTGCAGCCGCATCCTCGACGGCTTCCGTCCTCCCTACGAATCCACCGTCACCGCCAACCTGTGGGAAGACGGCGCGGTCATGCTCGGCAAGCTGAACATGGACGAGTTCGCCATGGGCTCGTCCAACGAGACCTCCTGCTATGGCAATGTCGTCAACCCCTGGCGGGCCACTGGTTCCGGCGACCCGCTGACGCCGGGCGGCTCTTCCGGCGGCTCGGCGGCTGCCGTGGCGGCGCGCATGTGCGCCGCGGCCACCGCCTCAGACACCGGCGGCTCCATCCGCCAGCCCGCCGCCTTCACCGGCACCGTGGGGCTCAAGCCCACCTATGGCCGCTGCTCGCGCTGGGGCATGGTGGCCTTCGCCTCCTCCCTCGACCAGGCCGGGCCGATAACCCGCACGGTGCGCGACGCCGCCATCATGCTCGCCTCCATGGCCGGCCACGACGAGAAGGACACCACCTCGGCCAACGTGCCGGTGCCCGATTTCGAGTCCGCCCTGGGTGGCGGCCTCGAGGGCCTGCGCGTCGGCATTCCGAGGGAATACCGCGCCGATGGCATGCCCGCCGAGATCGACGAGCTGTGGCAACGCGCCGCCGGCTGGCTCGAGGAGCGCGGGGCCGAGGTGATGGAAGTCTCCCTGCCCCACACGAAATACGCCCTGCCCGCCTATTACATCATCGCCCCGGCGGAGGCCTCCTCCAACCTGGCGCGCTACGACGGGGTGCGCTACGGCCTCAGGGTGGCCGGGGATTCCATCGACGAGATGTATGAAAACACCCGCGCCGCCGGTTTCGGGGCGGAAGTGCGCCGCCGCGTGCTCATCGGCACCTACGTGCTATCCGCCGGCTATTACGACGCCTATTACCTCAAGGCCCAGAAGGTGCGCGCCCTGATCAAGCGCGATTTCGACGAGGCGTTCGGCCAGGTTGACCTGCTGCTAACCCCGGCCACCCCCTCGCCCGCCTTCCCCCTCGGCTCGATGAGCGGCGACCCCCTGCAGATGTATCTCAACGACATATTCACCGTCACCGTCAACATGGCCGGCCTGCCGGGCATATCGGTGCCGGCCGGCTTCTCCTCCGATGGCCTGCCGCTGGGCATGCAATTGATCGGCAAGCCCTTCGACGAGGCCACCATGCTGAAGGCGGCCGCTCACATCGAGGAGGCGGCGGCGCTCGACCTCGAACCGGCCCCGTGGTGGAAGGAACTGTCATGAGCAAGGAAAAGCCCCCCAGGACCCTCTTCGACTCCCTGGCCTTGGTGCTGAAGGGATTCTCGGTGCTGGTGGCCCTGACCATGGGGCTGATGCTCTACGTGGTGAGCAGCGGCCAGCAACACCAGTCCGACGGCGCGCCGCCCTTCATCTGGCAGGAGGTGCTGGCCATGACCACGGTGGCGCTCATGGCCGCCGCCATCTGGTGGTTCGCCGGTTTCGTGGCCCGCAAGGGGCGCGAGAAGGAGGCCGCGCGCATGGCCGCCGAGGCCGAGGCCGGGGAAGAACGGCATTCGTGACCTGAAAAGACGGGAGGGCCCCACCCTTGCCGCTGCATATGATGAAACTGTGCGTCGGGGTGCGCGACATGGCCCACCTGGCGGACTTTCAGAAGCGCCGCCTGGCCGCCACCGGCGCGAACGCCCACATCACCCGCATGGTGCCGCGGCGCGCCGATGAAATAGTCGATGGCGGCTCCCTCTACTGGGTCATCGACTCCATGAT
>CAZXTT010000334.1:0-11885 GCA_964643775.1 uncultured Rhizobiaceae bacterium
AGCTTGAGGCGGTTTTCGCGCAGGGTCGGGTCGTCGGCGTTGACCGTTACCTTGTCGAAGAAGTCGTCCACCGGCTGGCGCAGCTTGGCCAGCGCCGCCATGGCCGCCTCGAAGTCTTCCCGCTCCACCGCCCGCGCCGCGTTGACGCGCGCCGCCTGTATGGCCCGCGCCAGGGCCTTTTCCGCCCCCACCAGCAGCAACTGGCTGTTGGGGTGGCCGCCGTGGCTCTTCTTGTCCTTCTTCTCCTCGATGCGCAGGATGTTGGAGGCCCGCTTGATCCCCGCCAGCAGGTTGCTGCCGTCGTCGCTGGCCAGGAAGTTCTCCAGCGCCCTGACCCGCCGCACGATCATCAGCAGGTCATCCTGCCCGCCGAGCGCGAACACCGCGTCTATCAGGTCGTGGCGCACCCCCGCTTCGCGCAGGTGAACCTTGAGCCGCTCGACGATGAAGGCCAGCAGGTCGCGCGCTGTCTCGCCCGCGTCGCCCTTCTCGTCGTCGAAGGCCGGCGACAGTCGCACGCGATCCTCGAGGAAGGCGGCCAGCGGCAGGCGCAGCTCGTTTTCCAGTATGATGCGGATTACCCCCAGCGCCGCCCGCCGCAACGCGAAGGGATCGCGCGAGCCGGTGGGCTTTTCGTCCGCCGCCCAGAAATTGGCCAGCAGGTCGATCTTGTCGGCCAGCGCCAGCACCACCGACAGCGGCTGCGTGGGCACGCTGTCCGACGGCCCTTGCGGCTTGTAATGCTCCTCGATGGCCTGGGCGATGAACGGCGGCACGCATGACTTCGCCGCGTAATACTTGCCCATCACCCCCTGCAGCTCCGGGAATTCCCCCACCATGCCGGTGGTCAGGTCGGCCTTGGCCAGCCGCGCCGCCAGCGCCGCTTCCTCCGGGTCGGCGTCGACGAAAGGGGCAAGCTCCCTGGCCAGCTCCTCCATGCGCCGCACCCTCTCGCCCAGCGAGCCGAGCCTGGCGTGGAAGGTGATCCTGTCCAGCTCCTCCACCCGCTCCTCCAGCGGAATCTTCAGGTCGCTCTCCCAGAAGAAGCGCGCGTCGGACAGCCTTGCCGCGATCACCCGGTTGTTGCCGTCGATTATCTTCTCCCCGCCGTCGCGCGCCTCGAGGTTGGCCACCATGATGTAGCGGTTGGCCAGGTGGCCGCTCTTCCCGTCGCGCAGCGCGAAGCACTTCTGGTGGCTGCGGATGGTGGTGATGACGACCTCCGGCGGCACCTCGAGGAAGGCCTCGTCGAAGCTTCCCATCAGCACCACCGGCCATTCCACCAGCCCGGCGGTTTCGCGCAGCAGCCCCTCGTCCTCCACCAGCTCCAACCCCGCCTCGGCGGCCAGCCTTCCGGCCTGCTCTCCGATGGCGGCCCGCCGCTCCCCGGCGTCCACCATCACCCTGGCGGCCCGCAGCTTGCTCTCGTAATCGGTAAAGCCCGTCACCGTGATGGTCTCGGGAGCCATGAAGCGGTGGCCGCGCGTCTCCCTGCCCGCTCTTATGCCCTCGATGTCGAAATCCACCACCTTGCCGTCCAGCAGGCAGATGATCGAGTGCAGCGGCCTCACCCAGCGCAGCCGCCGCCTCCCCCAGCGCATCGACTTGGGCCACGGGAACTTGCCCATCACCCGCGGCAGTATCCCGGCCAGCACCTGCTCCGCCGGGCGCCCCGGCTTCTCCATCCGCGCCACGTAATAGGCGCCCTTCTTCTCGTCCTTGATTATGTCGCAATCGGACAACGCGAGCCCCGTGGCGCGCAGGAAACCGGCTATCGCCTTCTCCGGCGCGTCCACCCGCGGCCCGCGCCGCTCCTCCGATATGTCCGGTGTCTTCAGCGGCACGTCCTCGACCACCAGCGTCAGCCGCCGCGGCCCGCAGAAGGCGCGCGCCTCGCCGCACTCCAGCCCCGCTTCCTTCATCTCGCCGGTGACCAGCCGCCGCAGGTCTTCCGCCGCCCGCTCCTGCATGCGCGCCGGGATTTCCTCGCTGAACAGTTCGATGAGCAGTTCAGGCATCTTTCGCCTCCTCCCCGCCCGCCGCGGCTCCGCCGGCTTCCGTCTTCGCCCACGCCTGGCAGCAGCCGCGCGCCATCTCGCGCACCCGCAGTATGTATGCCTGCCGCTCGGTCACCGAGATGACCCCGCGCGCGTCCAGCAGGTTGAATATGTGCGAGGCCTTTATGCACTGGTCATAGGCCGGCTGGGCCAGCAGGTGCCGCCCGCCCTGGTCTCCCTCCTCGAGCAGCCTCCTGCACTCGGCCTCGGCGTCGTCGAAATGGCGCAACAGCATTTCCGTCCCCGCGTATTCGAAATTGTAGCGCGAGTATTCCTGCTCCGCCTGCAGGAAGACATCGCCGTAGGTGACCTTTTCGTCCCCCTCGCGCCCGTTGAAGTTCAGCTCGAAGACGTTGTCCACCCCCTGCACGTACATGGCCAGCCGCTCCAGCCCGTAGGTCAGCTCGCCCGACACCGGGTCGCAGTCCATGCCGCCCACCTGCTGGAAATAGGTGAACTGACTCACCTCCATGCCGTCGCACCACACTTCCCAGCCCAGCCCCCACGCTCCCAGGGTGGGGCTTTCCCAGTCGTCCTCGACGAAGCGGATGTCATGCTCCAGCGGGTCTATGCCTATGGCATACAGGGAGCCGAGATAGAGATCCTGCAAATCGTCCGGCGACGGCTTGAGAATCACCTGGTACTGATAATAGTGCTGCAGGCGGTTGGGATTCTCGCCGTAGCGGCCATCCGCCGGGCGGCGGCTCGGTTGCACGTAGGCGGCCCGCCACGGCCGCGGCCCGATGGAGCGCAAGGTGGTGGCCGGGTGAAAGGTTCCCGCCCCCATCTCCATGTCATAGGGTTGCAGGATGACCACACCCCTGGCGGCCCAGTAGTCATGCAGCGTCAGGATCAGGTCCTGGAACGAGTTGGCCGGATCCAGCCCCGTTGCGCCTTGGCTCATGGAGAAATTCCCTGCCTTGCGGTGAAATTCGGTTGAATCTGATGCTGGAAACTAGAGGGGCAGGGGGGGAGCGTCAACAGCCCGCGGCGGGGCTCCATGCATGCCCGGCGAATCGCCTGCCGCCCGTGGTCCGCCGCCGCCGCCGCCTCACGCTTCGCGAATCCCGCGTATGCACTTCATCAATATGGCCTTGTCCTCTTCCGTCAGCCGCTTGCGGGCCAGCGGGATGACCACCGTGTTCTCCCAGTGGATGTGGCGGCGGTAGTTCTCGAAGAAGCCGCGCAGCATGTATCCCAGCATGTCGGGATTTTCCGGCCTTTCCCCATCCTCCAGCCGCCGCAGGATGTCCACCAGTTCCTCGGCGAATCCCTCGTCCGAGGCGTGTTCCTCGCGCAGCCGGGCGATTATCTCCCCGGCCAGGTCGCTCTCCCTGGCCCTGGCCAGCAACAGCGGAAACAGCCCTTCCTCTTCCTCGCGGTGATGGCGCGCCATGTCGCCGCTCAGCGCCGCCGCCGCCTTGCGGCACAGCGATGGCGGCACGTCGTCCGGCAGCCGGTCGGCGATCTCCTCCAGCCAGGCGCACAATTCCCACTGCTTCTCGTGGTCAGAGAACAGCAGCTCGAAAGGATCGTTTCTGTCGCCGGCGGCCTCGTCCATGAAGAGCATCCAAAAGCCCGAATCCCGACCATGACACTATGTTAAATCGAGCAAACTGTCGCACTACGCAATGACGCAGGTCAAATGCATTAAAAATGTGTTAAGGAAGTGACCTGGATCACAATTGGCTCTTCCCTGTCTGGTTCGGCCAAACGTGATCAAGGGGACTCCCCATTCGCGGGAGATTGCTTTGCATTAAGCACGCAACCGAACCGGACGCAGAAACTAACCCATTGTTCTGAAACCGAAAATCAAGAGAGGGAAAGATGGGGGTTACAGTCAGATTGGGGCAGATGGCCATTCTTGGCGTCTTTGCCGTGCTGTCCATCATGATGATGGCCAACGCGCAGGACACCAACTACGCCATTCATGCCGGTATCTTCCTGCTTGCCGCCGTGCTCGGGCTCATCGCCCTGGCGCGCAAGGTGGGTTCCGTCAGCGAAAGCTCTGAAAACGAATACGAGGACGGCGTCATCCGCGCCGGCATCATCGCCACCGTCTTCTGGGGGGTGATCGGCTTCACCATGGGCGTCTACGTGGCTTCCGAGTTGGCCTTTCCGTTCCTCAACTGGGACTTCCCGCTGACCAACTTCGGGCGTCTGCGTCCGGTGCATACTTCCGCCGTGATCTTCGCCTTCGGCGGCAACGCGCTCATCGCCACTTCGTTCTACGTGGTGCAGCGCACCAACCACACGCGGCTGTTCCTGCCGGGGCTGGCCTGGTTCGTCTTCTGGGGCTACCAGCTGTTCATCGTGCTGGCCGCCACCGGCTACGTGCTGGGCGTCACCCAGGGGCGTGAATACGCCGAGCCGGAGTGGTACATCGACCTGTGGCTGACCGTCGTCTGGGTTTGTTACCTGGTTGTCTTCTTCGGCACCCTGGTGAAGCGCAAGGTTTCCCACATCTACGTCGCCAACTGGTTCTATCTTTCCTTCATCGTCACCATCGCCATGCTCCACCTGGGCAACAACCTGACGGTGCCGGTGTCGCTGTTCGGTTCCAAGAGCTATGCGCTGCTCTCCGGCGCTCCGGACGCCATCACCCAGTGGTGGTATGGTCATAACGCGGTGGGCTTCTTCCTTACCGCCGCCTTCCTCGGCATGATGTATTACTTCATTCCGAAGCAGGCCAACCGCCCGGTCTATTCCTACCGGCTGTCCATCGTCCACTTCTGGGCGCTCATCTTCACCTACATCTGGGCCGGCCCGCACCACCTGCACTACACGGCCCTGCCCGACTGGGTGCAGACCCTCGGCATGGTCATGTCGATCATCCTGTGGATGCCTTCCTGGGGCGGCATGATCAACGGCCTGATGACCCTTTCGGGAGCCTGGGACAAGCTGCGCACCGACCCGATCCTGCGCATGCTGGTCATCTCGGTGGCCTTCTACGGCATGTCCACCTTCGAGGGCCCGATGATGTCCATCAAGTCGGTCAACGCCCTGTCGCACTACACCGACTGGACGGTCGGCCACGTGCACTCCGGCGCGCTCGGCTGGGTCGGCATGATCTCCATGGGCGCCGTCTACTACCTGGTGCCGCGCCTGTGGGGCCGCGAGCGGCTCTACTCCTATCAGCTGGTTAGCTGGCACTTCTGGCTGGCCACGCTGGGCATCGTGCTCTACGCCGCCTCCATGTGGGTGTCGGGCATCATGCAGGGCCTTATGTGGCGCGAATATGATGCTCAGGGCTTCCTCGTCTACTCCTTCGCGGAGACCGTCGAGGCCATGCATCCCTACTATGTCATTCGTGCCCTGGGTGGTGCTTTCTTCCTCACCGGCGGCCTGCTGATGGCCTTCAACGTGTGGAAGACCATCAGGGGTGATGTCCGCGAGGAAGCCGGCGCCGCCGAGGCCATGGCCTAAGCGAGGGGAGTAATAGAAAATGAAGCACGAAACCGTTGAACGCAACGCAACGCTGTTGCTTGTTCTGTCCCTCCTGGTCGTCACGGTCGGCGGCCTGGTGGAAATCATCCCCTTGTTCTGGCTCGATAACACCATCGAGAAGGTCAAGGGCATGCGTCCCTACACGCCTCTGGAGCTGGCCGGGCGCAACATCTACATCCGCGAGGGCTGCTACACCTGCCATTCGCAGATGATCCGTCCGTTCCGCGACGAGGTGGAGCGCTACGGCCATTACTCGCTGGCCGCGGAGAGCATGTATGACCATCCCTTCCAGTGGGGCTCCAAGCGCACCGGCCCGGACCTGGCCCGTGTCGGCGGCCGCTACTCCGACAAGTGGCACCGCCAGCACCTGGTCGATCCGCGCTCGGTGGTTCCGGAGTCGGTCATGCCCGGCTATCCCTTCCTGGCCAACACCGAGCTGAAATATGGCGACATCGCCGATCACCTCAAGACCCTGCGCATCGTCGGCGTTCCCTACACCGACGACATGATCAAGAACGCCAAGGCGGATCTCGAGGCGCAGGCCACCGGCGAGGAGACCGATGGACTTGTCAAGCGCTATGGCAAGGCCACCTTCGGCTCCGCCACCGAGGTGAAGGCGCGTGACTTCGACGGCAATCCGAAGAAGATCACCGAGATGGATGCGCTGATCGCCTACCTGCAGATGCTCGGAACTCTCGTCGATCTCAAGACCTTCGACAAGTCGAAGGTCGAGAACATGAGGTAAGGGCAATGACCTATGAAACAGCGGCACATTACGGGGGCACCATAGCCACGGTGCTGTTCGGGCTTTTCTTCGTCGGGATGCTGATCTTCATATTCCGTCCCGGGTCTTCCAAGATCTATGAGAAGCTCGCCCGCACGCCGCTGGAGGATGATGACATCAAGGACATGAAAAATGGCCAATCGTGAAAGAGACGAAGTAACCGGTACCGAGACTACCGGCCACGAATGGAACGGCATCAAGGAGCTTGACACTCCTCTGCCCCGCTGGTGGTTGTGGACCTTCTACCTCACCATAATCTGGGGCATAGGCTACACGCTGGCCTATCCCTCCTGGCCGGGGCTGAGCAGCAACTTCAAGGGCTTCCTTGGCACCACCAACCGCATGGAGCTCGAAACCGAGCTCGCGGCAGTGAACAAGGCCCGCGGCGAGAAGCTGGCCAAGCTCAAGGACCTCTCGCTCGACGAGATCGTCAAGGACGAGGGCCTGCGCCAGTTCGCCACCCAGATGGGGGCCGCCGCCTTCAAGGTGAACTGCGTGCAATGCCATGGTGCTGGCGCCCAGGGCAGTGTCGGCTACCCCAACCTCAACGACGACGACTGGATCTGGGGCGGCACGCTGGACGCCATCCACTTCACCATAACCAATGGCGCCCGCTACAACCCCGACACCTTCGAGGACACGCGCAGCTCCGACATGCCCGCCTTCGGCGAGCAACTGGAGCCGGCGCAGATCGACGCGGTGACGGAATACGTGCTCAAGCTCTCTGGCCAGCAGCATGACGCCAAGAAGGCCGAAGCCGGCAAGAAGATCTTCATGGAAGAGGCCGGCTGCAATGGCTGTCATGGCGACGACGGCAAGGGCATGGCGGAGGTCGGCGGGCCCAACCTGACCGACAAGATCTGGCTCTATTCCGGCGCCCGCGAGGCCATCAAGAGCCAGGTGACCAAGCCCAAGCACGGCGTCATGCCGGCCTGGAAGGGCCGTCTGGACGACGCCACCATCAAGGCGCTGACCATCTACGTCCACTCGCTGGGCGGCGGCGCCAAGTCGTGATGGCTTGCCCCGAAGGGGCTTGAACCTGACAGGACGAAAAGGGGATGGCGTGCAAGCGCCATCCCCAATTCATGAAGCTCGCGGCGCGGTGGCCAGTTTGCGCATGTCCACGCCCTTTTCCGCCAACCAAAATGCCGCGCGGCAGATTGTCCTTTCCGACTATATGTTTGTGATCTTGTTACGGAAGATACGAATTCAAACGACACTTTTCGGGTCACGATGAGTTGAAACCCATTGCGCGCGTTCCAATGGCGCGCGGCAAGCACAGTGGAAGGCCGGGAGCATGGTCGAAGTCGTCAACACCGTGAAGAAAAAGCCCACTGCCCAGAAGCAGGCTCACGAGCCCGCCAAGAAGGGCAAGATGTATGTCGCCCGCCGCAAGGTCTATCCCAAGGCCATCACGGGCAAGTTCCGCAGGCTCAAGTCAACCTTCGCCTGGATCGCCCTGGCCGTCTATTTCATCACCCCCTGGCTGCGCTGGGATCGCGGCCCCGGCCTGCCCGATCAGGCGGTGCTCGTCGACCTGGCCCACCGCCGCTTCTACTTCTTCTGGATCGAGATCTGGCCGCAGGAGTTCTATTACATCGCCGGCCTGTTGATCATGGCCGGTATCGGCCTGTTCATTCTCACCGCCATGTTTGGCCGCGCCTGGTGCGGCTATGGCTGCTGGCAGACGGTGTGGACCGACCTGTTCATGCATGTCGACCGCCTCATAGAGGGTGACCGCAACGCCCAGATTCGCCTCGACAAGGCTCCCTGGACGCTCAACAAGATCCTCAAGCGCGCCGCCAAGTATGCCATATGGGCCATCATAGCCTATGCCACCTCGCTGACCTTCATCCTCTATTTCGCCGACGCGCCGACCCTGGTGAAGGATGTCTTCACCGGCAATGCCCCCTCGGTGGCCTATTCCACCATTGCCATCATGGGCACCATAACCCTCGTCTTCGCCGGCTTCATGCGCGAGCAGGTGTGCATCTACATGTGCCCGTGGCCGCGCATCCAGGGCGCCATGGTTGACGAGGACACCCTTACCGTCACCTACCACGACTGGCGCGGCGAGCCGCGCGGCTCCAAGCGCGACCAGAAGAAACACCCCGAGATATCCTTCGGTGACTGCATAGACTGCGGCCTGTGCGTCTCCGTCTGCCCCACCGGCATAGACATCCGCGACGGCCAGCAACTGGCCTGCATCACCTGCGCCCTGTGCATCGACGCCTGCGATTCGGTGATGGAGAAGATAGGCAAGCCGAAGGGCCTCATCGCCTACACCAACGTCAAGACCTACAACGATCACGTCACCGGCAAGGACGTCAACTTCACCTGGCGCAGCTTCATCCGCCCGCGCACCATCGTCTATCTCACCGTGTGGACGCTCATCGGCCTTGGCATCTTCCTCCACCTGACCTTCCGCGACCGCCTGCAGATAAACGTGGTGCACGACCGCAACCCGCTGTTCGTCCAGCTCTCCTCCGGTCAGATAAGGAACGGCTACACCATCCGCATCCTCAACATGCAGCTCGAGCCGCGCACCTTCCGCATCTCCCTGCAGGGACTGGAGGGAGCGAAAATGCGCATCAACGGCATAGACAAGCCCGCCGCCCGCTCCTTCGACATTCCCGTCGAGGGCAACAAGGCGCGCACCCTCAAGATCTATGTCTCCACCGATCCGGCCAGGCTGACCTCGCCGCACGAGGACTTCGCCTTCCGCATCGAGGCCCTGGACAAGGATGGCAAGGTGGCCGAAACGGCGCAGAAAAAGGCAGTCTTCGAATCGCCGAAGAAATAGCCTATAACCGGCATTGGCGGCGGGACGCACTCGGGCCCGCCGCCGCCGCCACCGGGCCTTGCGCCGGACATCGCGCGGTGTGTTGTGGCGGTATGTTGTGTATGTCGGCAGATAATCGGGAGCCCGTGACATGAGCGAAACCACCGGCCAAAAGCCCTTCCGCCTCACCGGCTGGCACGTGCTGGCCATGCTGGTGGTCTTCTTCGGCATCATCTTCGCCGTCAACATCCACCTTGTCCTGCAGGCCAACCGCAGCTGGACCGGCCTGGTGCCCGGCAACGGCTACGAGGCTTCCGTCAAGTTCAACAAGAACGCCGCCGCCGCCCGCGCCATGCTCGCCAAGGGCTGGCACACCACCGTCATGATAGGCAAGGACGATCACATCGCCGTTGTCCTCAAGGACGCCTCCGGCAATCCCCTGAGCGGCCTCGAGGCCATGGCCATAATCGGCCGCCCCGCCGGCGACCGCGAGGATTTCACCGTCAGGCTGAGCGAGAAGAGCCCCGGCGTCTATGGAGTGACCCAGCCGCTCAAGCACGGCGGCTGGCGCATCGAGACCCGCTTCATGCGCGGCGGCAAGCTGCAATGGCGCTCCGAGGCCGAGTTCATCATAAAGCCGAACTGACCGGCGGGGCCGGGGCCCGGCGAAAGGGGCCCGCGGCAAGCCACGCGAGGAGAGGAAAGCGCACTTGGGCTGTTGTGGCGTCAGATATGAAGGCGAGGGCGAGGCCTGCGGCTCCACCGCCCTGTGGGTGCGCCGCTCTGATGACGGCGGCCACGAGCTCGACCTCGTCGTCCCCGGCATTCACTGCGGGGCCTGCATATCGACCATCGAAAAGGGCCTGAAGGAACTGCCCGGCCTCGACGAGGCGCGCGTCAACTTCTCCCTCAGGCAGGTGCGCGCCCGCTGGCGCGACGATGCCTTCGACCCCGACGCCATAATCGACAAGCTATCCGAGCTGGGCTATTCGGCCCGCCCCTTCGACCCCTCCGAGGCCGGTTTCCATGCCGACGACCGCCAGTCGGCGGAGCTGTTGCGCGCCCTCGCCGTGGCCGGATTCGCGGCGGGCAACATAATGCTGCTGTCCATCTCCGTGTGGGCCGGGGCCGAAGGCGTGACCCGTGATCTCTTTCACTGGGTTTCGGCGATGATTGCCCTGCCTGCCATCGCCTATGCCGGGCGGCCCTTCTTCCGCTCCGCCTGGGCGGCCCTTTCCGCGGCCCGCATGAACATGGACGTGCCCATCTCGTTGGCCGTCATCACCGCCGCCATGATGAGCATATACCAGGCCGCCAACCACCAGCAGCACGCCTATTTCGACGCCGCCGTGTCCTTGCTCTTCTTCCTCCTCATAGGACGCTATCTCGACCACCGCATGCGCAGCCGCGCGCGCTCCGCCGTCTCGCAACTGATGAGCCTTTCCGCCACCGGCGCGGTGGTGCTGTCCGACGACGGCAAGCGCCACTTCCTGCCCATGGACAGGCTGGAGGAGGGCATGCGGGTGGTGGTCGCCGCCGGCGAGCGCGTCCCCGTCGATGGCGTGGTCGTCGAGGGCAATTCCGACATCGACATGTCGCTGCTCACCGGCGAGACCAACCCGGAGGCCATAGCTCCCGGCGACAAGGTGCATGCCGGGGTGATGAACCTGACGGGCCCGCTGGTCATCCGCCTCACCGCCCGCGGCGAGGATACCTTCCTCTCCGGGATCATCCGCCTCATGGCCGCCGCCGAGGAGAGCAAGTCGTCATACGTGCGCCTCGCCGACCGCCTGGCCGGCATCTATGCCCCGGCGGTGCACGTGCTGGCCGGGGCCACCCTCGCCGGCTGGCTGTTCTACACCGGCTTCAACTGGCCGCTGTCGCTGCTCACCGCCATATCGGTGCTCATCATCACCTGCCCCTGCGCCCTCGGGCTGGCGGTTCCGGCGGTGCAGGTGGTGGCCTCCGGCGTGTTGTTCCGCAACGGCGTGATGATAAAGGACGGCGGCGCGCTGGAGCGGCTGGCCGAAATAGACACCGTCATATTCGACAAGACCGGCACCCTGACCCTCGGCGAGCCGGAGCTGATGGAAACCGGCCCCGTGTCCACCGAGGCGCTGGCCATCGCCGCCGGGCTGGCGGAAAAGTCCTCCCACCCCCTGTCGCGCGCCCTGGCCCGCGCCGTCGCCGCGCGCGGCATCATTCCGGAGGCCGTCAACAACGTCCGCGAGCATCCGGGGCGCGGCATGTCCGGCATGTGGCGCGGCAAGAAGGTGCGCCTCGGCTCCCTCGGCTGGTGCGAGGCGGAAGGGCAGGGGGGCGATCATTCCGGCCACCCGAGGCTGGCGCTGGCCGTCGAGGGGCGCGCCCCCGTCGTTTTCACCTTCACCGATTCCCCGCGCCCCGACGCCGCCGAAACCATCCGCCGCCTGCGCCGCGCCGGGCTGGCGGTGGAGATAATCTCCGGCGACCGCGAGGGCCCGGTGCGCGCGGTGGCCGAACAGCTCGGCATCGAAAGCTGGAAGGCCGGCTGGTCGCCCCGGCAGAAGCTGGCCTACGTCGAGGGCCTGCGCGAGGCCGGGCGCAAGGTGCTGATGGTCGGAGACGGCCTGAACGACGCTCCCGCGCTGGCCGCCGGTCATGCCTCCATGGCCCCCTCCAGCGCCTCCGACATAGGCCGCACGGCGGCCGACCTCGTCTTCCTCGGCTCTTCCCTGAGCGCCGTGTGGCTGGCCCGCGAGGTGGCGGTGCGGGCGCGCCGCCTGATGACCCAGAATTTCGTCTGGGCGCTGTTCTACAATGTCGTGGCCGTGCC
>CAZXTT010000335.1:0-1725 GCA_964643775.1 uncultured Rhizobiaceae bacterium
GGCATGGGGCCACTCGGCGAGCACGGAGGCGGCGCGGTATTCGTTGTCGGCCTCGAGGTAATGCAGGCGCAAGGCGGCGGGCAGGTCGGTTTCCTGGGCGCGGGTGATGGAATAGAGCGGCGTTTCGGCGTCCGCCTCCACCACATCGTTGATGGTCAGCGAGGCCGTGGGGCGGCGGGCGAGGTTGCGGAAGGCCAGCCTGCCGCCCGACGGCGCGGCGGCGAAGGCGAACAGCGAGGCCAGCGGGTCGATGGCGTTGCGCGCCGCCATGGGGCGGTCGATGAGGAAGCCGGTGACCATGTGGCCGATGTCCTCGATGACATGATCGGAGAAGCGGCAGTCGGAGAGGATGGCGGCCAGCAGTTCGCTCAACGGGGCCTGCCCGAGGCGGCCATTGAGCCAGTGGCCCAGCTCATGGTTGGCGGCGTCGCTCCACACGTCGGAGCGGGCCGGGAAGGCTGGCCACGGGCGGGCGTCCCAGGCCCAGGCGAAAATGCGCGAGGGCTCGACCATGGGGCCGCCGTAATGGGGCGAGGTGGGGTTGTTGGCGGGGTTGTTCCAGTGGCCCAGGTGGGCGGCGAGGAACTGGCGCTGCATGGCGTCGTCGCGCAACCCGCTGGAATAATGGGGAAGCGTGGATTCCGATGACTTGGGGTCATGGAAGACATTGGGCTGGTTGGCCCCCTTGTCGATGGCCGGGCAACCCAGTTCAGTGAACCAGAAGGGCCTGGAGCGCGGCTGCCATTCCGTGGGGGTGGCGCTTTCCACGCCGCCGGGGCGGTCGTAATGCTCGTTATCCCACCAGCCTTTCAGGTCCTTGTAGCGGAACACCCAGGGCTTGCCATGGGCGCCGTCGGTGATGGGAACGCGGTTCTGGGCGTCGCGGTCGGAAGACGAGGGGTAATACCAGTCGAAGCCCTCGCCGCCTGTGATGTTGGCGCGCAGGTATTCGAGATCGTATATGGAGCGCGCCCCGGCGGTGGCGTCGGCATGCTCCAGCCCGTCGCGCCAGTCGGAAAGCGGCATGTAGTTGTCGATGCCGATGAAGTCGATGTTGGCGTCGGCCCACAGGGGGTCGAGGTGAAAGAAGACATCGCCGGAGCCATCGGAGGGATGATGGCCGAACCATTCGCTCCAGTCGGCGGCGTAGGAGACTTTCACTTGCGGGCCGAGGATGGATTTCACGTCCGCCGCCAGTTGCTTCAGGGCCTGCACGAAGGGATAGGCGGCGGGGCCGTCGCGCAGCCAGGTGAGGCCGCGCAGCTCCGAGCCTATCAGGAAGGCCTCGACGCCGCCCGCCGCCTTGCACAGCCAGGCGTAGTGGAGAACGAAGCGGCGGTAGCTCCATTCGGCGGGGCCGGTGTAGATGACTTCATCGCCATTCAAATGGAAGTCGGAGGCCTGCGCGGAGCCGATGAAGGCATTGAGCTGGCCGTTCAGCGCGGAGCTCTTGTCGGGGCTGCCGGGCTGGCCGGGGGCGGGGTCGCAGGTGATGCGCCCGCGCCACGGATAGGCGGGCTGGCCGCTGGCGCCGGCATATGGGTCGGGCAGGTCGTTGCCGGGGGGTATGTCCATGAGGAGGAAGGGGTAGAAGACGGGCTTTATCCCCCTGCCCTTCATGTCCTCGATGGCGCGGACGACGGAAGAATCCGACGGCGTGCCGCCAAAGGCGGGCTTGCCATCGACATGTGAAACCACCTCGGCCTGGGAGCGCGACAGGCCGGC
>CAZXTT010000336.1:0-8487 GCA_964643775.1 uncultured Rhizobiaceae bacterium
GCGAGGAGCCGCCGCGCCACCCCGGACATGGATCGCGCCCGCCGCGACCTGGTAATCGCCTGCGTGTCGCGCGCCTTCGCCGTGCCGCAGCGCGCCATCAGCAGGCCCGGGCGCGGCAAGGCGCGTCACGTGCTGGCCCGCCAGGCGGCCATCTACCTGCTGCACGTGGTCTTCTCCATGCCGCTGCAAAGGCTGGCCGCCCTGTTCCGCAAGGATCGCACCACCATCTCCCACGCCTGCCAGTGCATCGAGGACCGCCGCGACGATGCCGCCTTTGACGCCTTCCTGCACGACCTGGAGCTGGCCGTCAGCGCCCTCGATTCCGCCGTTCAGTTAAGAACAAAACATGAACAAGGCAAGGGAGCGGAGCAAGGCCCGGACGAGCATCCCGCCGCCCATGACGGCCACTGGCCGCTGGCCGCGGGGGAGGCGGGCCAATGGTGAGCAGGAAGCAGTTCGAGCGCCAGGCCATGCAGGTCATGCAGCGGCTGGCCCGCAACGGTGGCTTCCTGCGCAACGCCAAGGGCTCGTGGGAGCTGTGGTCGCCGCGCAACGGCTTTCGCCGCCCGGTCATGGAGGTTCCGTCCCGGGTCGGCGACGCCATGGCCTCCTGCGGCTGGCTGCGCGCCGACGGGCAGGGCGGCTGGATACTGGCCGACGCCGGCCGCTCCTTCCTCGCCGCCCGCGCTCCCGCCGCCGCCGATGCCGCCGCCCGCCGCCGCCAGGACACGCGCCGCCGCGAGATCGTCGATCCCGACGGCCTGCGCCGCCACGTGGAGGTGCGCGACGAAAGCCCCCTCGACTGGCTGGCCCGCCGCAAGGATCGCCGCGGCCGCCCCTTCCTGTCGCCGGAGGAGGTGGCCGCCGGCGAGCGCCTGCGCCGCGATTACGAGATGGGCCGCCTGAACCAGAAGGTCACCGCCTCGTGGGACGCCGCCTTCACCGCCTCCGACCGCCGCCGCGTGCGCGCCGCCCCCCGCGACGGCCTCAACACCAGCGAGCGCGCCATCGCCGCCCGCCAGCGCCTGCATGCCGCGCTGGCCGCCGTCGGCCCCGGTCTGGACGACATATTGCTGCGCGTGTGCTGCCTGTCATGGGGGCTGGAGGCCGCCGAGCGCGAGCTGAACTGGCCGCGCCGCTCCGCCCGCCTGGTGCTGCGCATCGCCCTCGAGCGGCTGGCCGCCCACTACGGCCTCAAGCGCCGCCCGCGCCCGGCCACCACCCGCATCCTCGGCTGGGGCCTCCCCGATCACGTCCCCCAGCACGCCCTGCCGCCGGACATGGAACAGTGACGGCGGGCAACGAGGGCGGTTGATGGGGCAGGGCAGGGGAAGGTGATGGCGATGGATGGGGCAGGGGCAGGGCAGGGGACGGGGCGCTTCAGGCGACCTTCCTCGCCTCTTCCCTTATGCGCTCGATCATCGCCATCAGGCCGTTCGCCCTTTGCGGGGTCAGGTGTTCCTGGAGGCCCAGGCTGTCGAGCTTCGCCTTCATGTCCATGTCGATTATTTCCGCCGCCGGCTTGCCCGACACCATGGACAGCAGCACGCTCACCAGCCCGCGCACGATGAGCGCGTCGCTGTCGCCCTTGAGCAACAAGGTGGGCTGGCCCGCCTCGTTCCGCCCCGCTTCCGCCAGCAGCCACACCTGCGACACGCAGCCATGCACCTTGTTTTGCTCGTTGCGCGCCTCTTCCGGCAGCGGCTCCAGCTCCTTGCCCAGCTCTATGATGTAGCGGTAGCGGTCTTCCCAGTCGTCGAGAAACTCGAAATCGGCGGCTATGTCCTCGAAGGCGCGCATGGCGAATCATCCCGTCCGGCCAATACCTGCCGCACAGATAGCGCCCCGCTTGCCGCGCGGCAAGGGGGCTGTCGTCGTCACGGGCATGATGCGGTCTATCCCGAAGGCCCGTTCCACGGCACGATGATGTCATCCAGCCTCAGGGTGTTTTCCGACCCCTCCGCGTCCGTGTCGGCCGGTTCCTGTTTCCACGCCAGTGACTTGCGCAGCGATCCGGTGAACAGCTTGCTCCCGGCCCGCGCCTGCCTTTCCCGCGCCGCCCCCTTCAGCGGCGGCTCCTGCGGCGGCAGCTCATCCGGATCATCCAGCATGCGCCTGCGCAGGTGCTCCAGCTCCGGCGGCAGGGTTATGTCGCGCCGCTTGCGCCCTGCCTCTCCGCCTGCCCCCGGCGGGCGTGCGCTTTCCGCCCCGTTGGCCCATTCATAGGCCAGCCGGATGGAATATTTCATCTTGGCCACCGCCACCGCCCAGCTGGCGCGCGCCACCGTGCATACCTGCGGCTGGCGGGAGCAAAACCCGCCCACGTCCTCCGCCGCCCGCATGGCCGCCAGCGCCAGGTCCGCCTGGTCGGCCCCCTTCAGGGCCGCCGACGGATGCGCCGGATCGTTCTTCGGCGGCATCGGCATCACCATGACGGCAATTCCAAGCAGTAATGTCGTTCTCAGTAACTTCATGGCATCCCCCATATTTGCCCGGAGCATATCAGGGGGATGTAATGTTTTTACTCAAATCACCGCGCGATTTAAATTCAATTGCTGATAAAATTTTAGCCGTTCGGGAAAGTGAGAGTTAGGGTCCGGACTCAATAAATGCATGGCGTTGGCTCCACGCATTTATTGATACCAGACCCCGGGGCGGGCGGCAGCGCTGGAGCGCTTTCCGGAAGGGGGCGTGTTCACCGCCCGTTAACCGGCCCTTCCTATGCTGAATCCATACCAAAGGCATTGTTCAGCGGGAAATGGAAATGACTGACATGTCCAGGCCCATGAAGGTGGGCTCATTCGTCATGATAGCCCTGTTTTCCGGGGCCATTGCCTATAATGTGTTTTTCATCCAGAGCTCGCTGCGCGGCGCTGGTCCCGGCTTTCAGTCGCTGGCCGCCAGCGGGGGCGAAGGCGGCATGTCCCGCATGGTGCGCGTCGCCGTGCGTCCCGAGGGCATGAGCGGCAAGATCGCCGGCAGCGCCTACGCCGCCCTCGTGCTCGCCGCTCAGCGCGACCTCGCCGCCCTCGGCTTCTACGACGGCCCCCTCGATGGCCGCTATGGCATGCGCACCCGCAAGGCGCTGCTCGCCTATCAGAAAAAGGCCCAGTTGCCGCTCACCGGCCGCCCGGACCAGAAAACCATCGACCGGCTGGCCTTCGACCGCAAGCTGGAGCAGGCGGCCCTCTATACCGCCTCCACCGCGCCCACCCCGGTGCCGGAAGACACCATCCGCCAGGTGCAGCGCCAGCTCGCCGTGCTCGGCTACAAGCCCGGTCCCGCCGATGGCAAGCTGGGCGGCAAGACCACCAGCGCCATAAAGCTCTTCCAGTCCGACCGCGGCATGCCCGCAACCGGCGAAATAGACGGCAAGCTCCTCGAAGCGCTCGGCATGTAACGGCCCCGCCCCCCAGGGGCTGGTCGCGGCAAATGCGCGGATTACCCGCCAGGCCTCATGCCTCATGCCTAATGTCCCCATTCGGATGCCATTTCACGGCTCCCGCGCGCGTTATGCCGACCCGCAATGAGATTGACCCAGCCCCCCGGGGAAATGGGTGAGGATTTCGCAGGTCGGCATTAGCAAGCCATTAACCATAAGCCCGTAAAAACATACACGGACAGGCTGTGATGGCCGGGGCGAACACCACCGTCAGGGACTGGCGGATGATCGCCCACGAAGGGGGAGACAGGCACATGGCAAGGATCATCACCTTTGCGGCTCCGCGAAAATGCGGCGATGATGGCAGGCCTTCAGCCGGCGGCGAAAGCGCCGAGATCATCATCTTTCCCGGGGTTTTCTACGAATACCTGGAAGAGCCAACGGCGCCGCTCACGAAGCAGCGGCTGGAAAGTGGCGGCACCTGGAAGCGCTCATGATCTCGCTGATGCGCCTGCCCATGCCCGGATGGGATTCGTAGGCCGAGAATACCACCAGCACCCGCTTTTCCCGCAACGGCACCAGCAATCTTCCCTCGCTCAGGCGCGGCGTGGCCAGCGCCCCGTCTTCTTCCGTGGCGGGGCGCAGCACCACCACGATGTCGCTCATGTCGGCATGGCGGTCGTTGAGCGTGTATATGACATTGCCGGAAGGCGAATAGATGCTCAGCGACCAGTATCCTCCCGTCGATCTGGTGCTTACTTCCACCCGCCCGTTACCCGGCTCGGCGACGCAGCCGCCATAATGCATGTACTTCATCGGCCGCGAGGTCAGTATGCCAGCCTGCGCCCCCTCCAGAACCCTGAACACGTTGCGCCCGCCTGCGGCCTTTTCCATGCTCTCCATGGCGTCGCCCATCGCCGTCCGCGGCACGAACAGCACGTATGAAATATGCACCACCACCGCCAGCAGCAGGGTCATGACTATCCAGTAAAGACCGCGCATCAGGAGCAGTCCTCCCTTATGATGCGCAAGGGAGCCGCCGACAGCAGCTTCTCGCGGGTCAGCGGCGTGTCATTGAACAGGTGCAGGATCAGCACGAACGAACCGCCGGACGGCGCCGCCAGCCAGTTGCCGGGCCTGGCCAGGCGGTCTATCGAAATGCGCAGGGAGCCATCCGGCCGGTATATGGCCCCGTTGGATGGCAGTTCCCGCATTTGCGCCCGCCGGTCGCCATCGCCGCCGCTCTCCGGATGCAGGCTCAGCGCCCACCAGCGGCTTTCCGGCCTGTTGCCTTCCAGCCGGTAGGAGCACGAACTGTCGAGCCGCCGTCCTTCGTCGTCATGGGTGGCCTCGAAGTCAAGGCGGTTGAAATGGCTGGGCGGCAATTGCCCGGAGGACAGGAAGTGCAGTCGCGAATATGGGGTAGCATCGCTGCTGCCCGCCTGGGGCCACACCTTCCATGCCCCCAGGGTGCGCACCTCCGTCAGGGGGCCGCCCCGGGCCATGTACTGGGAGGAAAAATACCCCAGCGCCACCCCCGTGGCGGCGAAGGCCAGCAATTTCACCAATCCGCTCACTTCGCTATCCGGCCCCTCTTGCTCCCACCCGTGACGATCACCTGAATATGCGCAGGAAGTTGCGCGTCCGGCGCACGTTGCCACGCGCCCGTGTCTTGCGCCGCGCGGCGCGGAAATTGGTGTATCCGCGCCTTGCCACGGCCCGCCGTTTTATGTTCCTGCGCCGGTCGTCGGTGCGGAATATGGAAAACATGTTGCGCAAGGTGCCGACCACCGGATCGCCGCCGCGCCTGCCCGTCCGCCCGGCTCTCCCGCGCCCCTTGCCGGCCGCCGCCCTGACCGCCGCCGCGGCGACCGGGGCCATCAGTATGTCGCTTTCGCTTATGTTGTCCAGCGACGGCAACATTCCATCGTCCACCGCCACCGTGCGCACCTTCTCCTGCTCCTGGGCCTTCTGCTGGGCGGCGATCTGCAGGTGCTGCTTCGTCACCGGCACGCCCGGCAGCGGCTTCGGCTCCTTGTCCGCCAGCGCCATGAGCATGAACCGCCGCCACGTCTTGGCCGGCAACGAGCCGCCGGTCATCCTGTTGGTCACCGTGTAATCGTCGTTGCCGAACCACACCCCGGTCACCAGATGGCCGGTATAGCCGATGAACCAGGCGTCACGATAGCTCGACGTGGTGCCGGTCTTGCCCGCCTGCGGCGTGAAACCGAGCTGCGCCCGCCGCGCCGTGCCATTGGCCACCACGTTGGCCAGCATGGTGTTGAGCTGGGCTATCTTGTCCTCCGGGAACACCTGCACCGGCTTCGGCCCGTTGCGCTTGCGCGAATAGATCACCGTGCCGTCAGGGCGGCTTATCTCCAGCACCGTGTAAGGCTCGATGCGCTTGCC
Source organism: uncultured Rhizobiaceae bacterium (assembly GCA_964643775.1). GTDB lineage: Bacteria > Pseudomonadota > Alphaproteobacteria > Rhizobiales > Aestuariivirgaceae > Thermopetrobacter. Next base: position 5,792 of record CAZXTT010000336.1, read on the forward strand.
GCCATTGGCGAACGGCGCGTAAGCGGCGGTGATATCGAGCACCGTCACCTCGTTGGATCCCAGCGGCATCGACGGCACCGGCCGCAGCTTTGACTTGATCCCCGCCTTCTTGGCCGTCTCGATGATGAACTTGCGCCCGATCATGGTCATCAGGCGCACCGGCACGGTGTTGTATGAATGAGTAAGCGCCTTCATCAGCGTCACCCGGCCGTGATAGCGGTGCGAATAGTTCTTCGGCGTCCAGCCGCCGATGGTCAGCGGCGCGTCGGTGACCACCGAGCGCGGCGTGTAGCCCTTGAGCAGGGCGGCGAGGTAGACGAACGGCTTGAACGACGAGCCCGGCTGGCGCAGCGCGTCCGTGGCCCGGTTGAACTGGCTCCGTTCGTAATCGCTGCCGCCGATGATGGTCTTCACCGCCCCGTCCGGCGTCAGCGCCACCAGCGCCGCCTGCCTGGCCCGGAAGGGACGCGCCTCGCCCTTGAGCGTTTCGTCGATCAGCTTCTGCGCCTGTTCCTGCAACCTGGTATCCACGGTGGTTTTTACCTCCACCACGAAATCGCTGGTCAGCCCCTGCTGGCGCAGCGTGTCGATGGTTTCGCGGTATACCCAGTCCATGAAATGGTTGGGCGCGTATTCATCATGCTTCTCCACGTAGGAGGCCTTCTGGCGCCGCGCCTGCAACAGCTCGCCATAGGATATGAAGCCCGCATCCAGCATGCGGCTCAGCACCACCTCGGCGCGCTTCTCCGCCGCCTCGCGGCTGCGGTGCGGGGCGTATTTCGACGGCGCCTTGAACAGCCCGGCAAGGATCGCCGCCTCCTTGATGTTTATGTCGCGCACCGACTTGCCGAAGTAATATTGCGCCGCCGCCTCGACGCCGTAGTTGCCGCCGCCCATGTAGGAGCGGTCGAGATACATCTTGAGGATCTCGTCCTTGCTCAGCCGCGCCTCTATCCACAGCGCCAGGAAGGCCTCGTGGATCTTGCGCCGGAAGGAGCGCTCCGGGGTCAGGAACAGGTTCTTGGCCAGTTGCTGGGTAAGCGTCGAGCCACCCTGCACCACGCCTTGCGCCTTGGCGTTCGCTATGGCCGCGCGCAGCGTGCCCACCACGTCGACGCCGAAATGATCGTAGAAGCGCGAATCCTCGGTGGCCAGGGCGGCCTTTATCATGTGCGGCGGAATTTCCTCCAGTTTCACCGCGTCGTCCTGGCGGATGCCGCGGCGGCCTATTATGTCGCCGTTGGAATCGGTTATCGTCACCGCGTATTGACGGCGCTTGTTCCACACGTCGCCCTCGCCGGAAAACGGCGGCAGCGCATAGGCCACCAAGATGAAGGCAAAGGCCAGCGCGAAGGAAACGCCGTCATCGATCAGGTCGATGAAGAAACGCCTGATTCCCTTGATGCGGAAGCGCTGCAGAAATGAATCGTAGGCCGACCAGCCGCGGCGCACCAGCGCCCAGGTCTCGAACAGCGTGCTGCTGACCAGCGAATCCAGGCCGATGAAAAAGTCCGTCACCCGCCGCCACGCCCGGCGGGCCGGATTCCTGCCCGTGCCACTTGCTTCTATGTCCGGTTTTCTGCTCAACGTCACCTTGCTTCCCGCTGCCCGGCCTCGCTTAAGGTGGAGGGCGGCATCATGGGCCAAAAAGGTTGCGGAAACATTTTTGATGCGCCCGCTGGTGGTGGCGCATGAAGATGTCAGTCCTCACCGGCCATGAATGAGATAATATGCCCAAGTGGCGCAGACAAGGCAACAAACCACCATGAGCAGTCCTTTCTGGAAAAATAAACCGCTGGCCGAAATGAGCGCTGCCGAGTGGGAGCTGCTGTGCGACCATTGCGGCCGCTGCTGCCTGGTCAAGCTGGAGGACGAGGACACCGGCGAGATCATCCCCACCACTGTCGTCTGCGCCCTTTACGATACCGAGCGCGGCGGCTGCTCCGATTACGCCAACCGCCTCTCGCGCATGCCCGACTGCATCGACCTGTCGCCGGACAATGTCGCCGCCATCCCGTGGCTACCCGCCACCTGCGCCTACCGCCTGATAGCCGCCGGGCGCGACCTGCCCCCCTGGCACCCGCTGCTCAACGGCGGCGACCGTGGCCCCATGCATGAAGCCGGAATAGCCATCGCCGGCGACGTGATAAGCGAAAGCGCCGTGGCGCTGGAAGATCTGCCCGCCTTCATCCGCCACTGGCCATGGATGGACGAGCTGGATGACGTGAATGACACGGCCAAGGCAGGCGGCCAAACCAGGCAAGGGCAGGGGGGAGGAGAGGGAAAAAGTAAAAAATAGGAAAAAAGTCCTTGACAAGCGCGCCGCTCCCTGCTATTGATTTTGCCACGCTCAGGCAAGTGGGCAAGGGGCCGGCCCAGAAAGACGGATCAAGCCCCGGGTCGATGGCTTCATTCGATCCTCCTTGCACCCAGGCTCGCCTCTCCGGCGAGCTTTTTCAATGCCCGCCCGCCAAGGCCATCCTCCCCCTCCCCCCCCCCCCTGGAAAATCCAAGAAATCATTGCCCCTGACAAAACCCCGTCCCTGCGCCCGGCACGCCGCCTGCGGCGTCTGGTGGAGCAGCGGCTGGCCGCCTTCGAGGAGCTGGTGCATGGCGCCGGCGGCGAGCCCACCGCCGCCGACCTGGAGCGCCAGCTCAAGGCCCTGACCGCCCTGATGCGCGCCATGGAAGCCGCC
>CAZXTT010000337.1:0-2616 GCA_964643775.1 uncultured Rhizobiaceae bacterium
CCGCCGCTTCGTGTTGGTCGGAGTGGGCAGATTCGAACTGCCGACCCCCTGCTCCCGAAGCAGGTGCGCTACCAGGCTGCGCTACACTCCGCCATGGCCCGCCCGATCCGCCTTGCCGGCGTCGGGGCATGAGGTATATAACGCCGCGCAACATGCGCCGCAAGCGCTCAATGCGGCAAGGGGGCGAAAAATCGCCCCGAAACAATCGGCGGCGTTGTTGCCGCGCCGGTGATTTTGGATTATGCATGCGGCGGGCTGATTGGCGGCTGATTTGCCGCATCGCCGATGGGGCGTAGCCAAGTGGTAAGGCAACGGGTTTTGGTCCCGTGATTCGCAGGTTCGAATCCTGCCGCCCCAGCCATTCACCATCGTCCTTGCCTATTTCACCTTGTTGGCGCTTATCACGAGGCGCTGGGGAACTTGCGCGGCGGCGGCCAGTTCGCCGGTCACCGGCCTGGCGTGGTCGAAGCCGCGGATGGCGGCCCGCGTGCTTTTTTCCATCAGGTTGCCGGTTATCACCGCCGTCCCCGCCCCCCTGGCGAAGGAAACGGCGATGCCGGTGCGGCAGCGGCGCAGGATGTTGCCGCTGGCGGTGACATTGCGCAGGTGTTTTCCCCAGCCCAGCCACAGGCCGGCGGTTTCGGCGTCTTCCACCACGTTGCCGCTGATCGAGGTTTCGGCCTCCGCCCATATGCCGTAGCCGAGCACGTCTTCCGACCTGATGCGCCGCTTCACGTCGCGGATGATGTTGCCGGTCACGGCGCCGAGCCGCCCGCCGTGGTCGAGGTTGGTCAGCGATATGCCGGCGGAGGCGCGGCGGACGAGGTTGCCGGAGACGACCGCGCCGGTGAAGGCGAACTCGACGAATATGGCCACCTCGCCGATGTCGGCGCAGTCGTTGCGGGAGATTATCACGTCATCGCCGGAATTGTCGCGCACCGCCGAATAGGCGCAGTCGCGGATGGTGTTGTCCACCACCTTGACGTTGCCGGCGCGGAAGACGTTTATGCCGTTGCCATTCGGCCCGTCGCCGCCGTCATCGGCGCGGATGCGGCTTATGATGTTGGCCGAGACGAGCGCCCCGTCGTTGCGTTTTCGCGATTGCCAGACGAGTATGCCGTTGTTGCCGCAATCGCCGATGCGGTTGGCGAAGATGCGCATGCCCAGCCCGTCATGGGAGAAAACCGCCGCCCGCCCGTGGCCGGAGAAGCGGTTGTTCTCCACCACCCCGGAGCATCCTTCCATGTAAAGGCCGTTGCCAGCGCCGCCGGAAAAGGCGCAATCGCGAATGCGCAGGGAGGGGCAGCCGCGGGCGCTGACCAGCCCGCCGTGCTCGTCCTTGCCGATGGCCCCGGAGCCATCGACGCTGACGGAGGTCATCTCGAAGGGGCCTTTTTCCACCGCCAGCAGGAAATCGCCGCCGGGCACGCAAACAAGGCGGCTGCCGGGGCGGCCAATGATGCGCACCTCCCCGGTGATGCGCAGGTCGCGGATGAACACTTCGCCGCCGGGCAGCAGCAGCGGGACGTTCATGGCCGCGGCCTGTTCAATGGCGCGCCTGAACGCCGCGCTCTGGTCGCGCGGTGAGCCGCCCGTCAGCCCGGCCCTTTCACCATCGAGCAGGCCGCCGGCGGCTTCGCCCGGCGCGGCGGCGGCGGGAGCGGCCAGCGCCACGGGGGTCAGCATCATGGAGCCGAGGAGGCGGCGTCTCGTGGGGTCGGTCATGGAGAGTAAAAATCCTCGTTCATCGACATATTGAAATCCGGGCCCTGCAAGCGCCGTGCCGATACCATAGGTCGCAGGGGTGCGGCATCTGGACGTGAATTTTCTTGATCCAGATCAATGATGACCGATCGATATTGCGACAATCTTGTCGTGAGAATGGGGTAGCCCGTGGCATTTGGGGCGGAAACCGGAGGGATGAAATGCTGAAGCTGTTTCTTATCACCTACATTGTCAGCGGGCCGACGCTGGCCGGCATCCTGATGACAGTTGCGCTGGCGGCGCGCATGTCCAACAACATGATGTATGGCCTGATCGCCGCCGGTTTCGTGCTGGCCATTCCGGTGTCGTGGTTCGTCGCCAGGGCGATCGCCAACATGACGGCCAGGAAAAACGCCTGACGGCCAGCGCGGCTGACGGTGATGAGCGATTAACGGCACGGAGCCAATGATGGCACGGTGCCGTGGGAACAGCCTCCCTTGGGGCAGGGGGGCTGTTTCTTTTTCGGCGTGTGGAGGTGCGGGGCGCGGGCGGGCGCGGGGGGCTCGGGGGCGCAAGACCACGCCGGTGAGACAGGCGTGCTATCATCGGTGCATGAGCGAGATAGTCACCACCCCAATCAGCACTCCCGCCGGGGAAATGCTGGCCGCCGATCATGGCGGGCGGCTGTGCCTGCTGGACTGGCGGCTGGACGGGCGGGCGGAGCGCAACCTGCGGCGGCTGGAGAAGAGACTGGGCGCGCGGGCGCGGGAGGGCTCCACGCCGCTGCTCGGCGGGCTTGCCCGCCAGCTCGATGAATATTTCGCCGGCGCGCGAAAGGCGCTGGAGATACCTTTCGAGACCCACGGGACGGAATTCCAGCAGCGGGTGTGGCGGGCGCTTCCGACCATCCCC
>CAZXTT010000338.1:0-11116 GCA_964643775.1 uncultured Rhizobiaceae bacterium
CGGCCAGCGGAATGTCATCGAACTGCCAGCCCAGGGTGCGGCCATAGAACGAGATGGCGGCCCGCCCGTCCCAGCAATTCAGCTCATGCCACCATTTCTCCACCGGATTACCCATGACTTGTTTCCCTCTCCTTGAACATGCAAAGCCCGCCCAACCATCATGGGCAGTTATCCTGAGGCAGGCCTTTGGCATGTGCGCGACGAAAATTGGGAGAAAACCCGGCGAATCATGGAACTAATGTGACACGGTTAAAAAGCGGCCGTGAAAACGGATCGGCTTCACCGTGATGATTCAGCTCAATCTGAAAATAATTTGACTATAATTAACCATGCTCATTAGGAGATTGTTCACTTTGTTGCGTGCCGGCCGTGGGTGATTTATCATATTTGCATGATGCGGCCTTCGTGCATTCGTGCATGAGCGGCGGGATGTGGCCGTTTCCGCCATGCCAATTCCGGCGGAATGAATGACAGGGGCGAACAATGAAAATCCTCATCTACGTTATATCACTGATCCTGATCGCCTTTGGCGCGGCTGTGACCGTTACCAGCTTCATGGCCCCCGGCGAGGTTCTGGTCGGCCTCACCCCGGCGCTGGGAGCCGCCCTGCTGGTAGGTGGCGTCATAGTCATGGCCCTGGCGCTGCTCATCGGCGCGGTGCGGGAGCTCAATGACAGCGTCATCAACCTGCTCTACCTGCTGGGCGAGCGCCAGGGCATTCACGCCGCGCCCGCGGAGGAAAAGACTCAGGCCAAGCCTTCCGCCCCGTCGAAGCCGCCCAAGGCCACCATTCCTCCGCCCAAGCCCTCCATGGCCACGGGAGCCGCGGCCACGGCCGCCGCCACCGGCATCGCCGGAGCCGCCAAGGCAATGGCCGCGAAAACAGCCGAAACGGCCACCGGCGCCGCCAAGGCCACCGCGGACAAGGGCGCCGAGGCCGTCAAGGACGCCGCCGAAGCTGCCACCGGCGCCACCAGGGCCGCATTCGTGAAAGTCACCGTCACCGACAGCGCCAAAGCGGCAGGTGAAAAAGCCGCCGGGGCAGCAAGGGAAACCGCCGAAGCGGCCAGCGATACGGTAAAGGCAGCGGCGAAGAAGGCCACCGAAACCACCGGTGAAGCCATCGAAAAGGTCACAGATGCCGCCAGGGCGACGGCGGAAAAGACCGCCGAAACAGCCAAAGACGCCGCAGGGACCGCCACCGCTACCGTCAAGGCAGCGGCACAAAAGGCCGAAGATGCGGCAACCGGGATCACCGGCGCGGTGAAGGAAGCCGCCGAAAAGACCGCCGAAACCGTCACCGGAGCCGCCAGGGAGGCGGCGCAAAAGACCGGCGACACCATCAAGGCGGCCGCCGGAACGGCTGCCGGGGCTGCTGGCGCGGTGGCCGAAGGAGCCGGGAAGGGCTCCGCCGAGATGGCAAGCAAGCTGGAAGAGCTGAAAAAGCAGGTTACCTCCGGCGTCACCCCCCCGCCGGAGCCGAAACAACCGCCACGGCCCAGGCCCGTGCCCGAAATGAAGCCGGAGCCGCAAGCCAAGCCTGCGCCGGCATCCGGCACCAAGCCGGAGCCCGCCGACGCGCCCGAGCCCAAGCCCACGCCCAAGCCCGAGCCGAAAGCTAAAACCGAGCCACGGCCGGAACCCGAGGCGAAGCCAGAACCAAAGCCTGAGCCCACGCCCAAGCCTGAGCCGAAGGCGAAAAGCGAGCCACGGCCGGAACCCGAAGCGAAGCCTGAGCCCAGGCCCGAGCCGCAACCGGAGACAAGGCCCGCGCCTGAACCCAGGCCGGAAACGAGGCCCGCGCCCGAGCCCGAGCCAGAGCCGGAACCGGAAGTGGAGGCGGAGCCCGAGATGCTCTATGTTCTCGAGGAAACCACCATTCGCGGCCTGCCGGCGCGCATCCTCTCCGACGGCACCATAGAGGCGGAGCTGTCCGAAGGCTGGCTGCGCTTCGAGAACCGCGAACATCTCGACGAGTATCTCGACGCTCTGGAGGACTGACCATGGCAGGTGGGATCACTTGCCGTTCCTCGCAAACCATGCCCATGCCCGGCGCTTGCGCGCCCATGTCATGGTGGCGGCCGGATCACTCGGCATCCATCGACGCGACCATGAATCAATGTCTGACGGAGTCCACACACCGCCTTGTTTTGACGAGGCTTTCCGCGATCGCTTGAAGCAGTTGCTCAATTGGCGGCGCGATGTGCGCCACTTCCGGCCGGATCCCGTGCCCGATGACATCCTGGATGAATGCCTGATGCTCGCCCACCATGCTCCATCGGTGGGACTGTCGCAACCATGGCGCTTCGTGCGAGTGCAAGACCACGAGCGCCTGGCTCGCGTAATCGCCTCCTTCGAGAGCGCCAACGCCGCGGCGCTGGCCGCCACCGCGGAAGAAGACCACGCCCTTTATGCCCGCCTCAAGCTCGCCTCGCTGAAGGACGCGCCCGTGCAACTGGCCGTTTTCTGCGACGAGGAAACCCCCACCGGCCGGCGGCTGGGTCAGCGCACCATGCCGGAAACAAGAGCCTATTCCGTGGTCTGCGCAATTCACACCCTGTGGCTTGCCCTGCATGCCCACGGGCTGGGCATGGGCTGGCTGTCCATAGTGGAGCCGCGGGAGGTGGCCGCCGCCTGCGACGCGCCGCCCTCGTGGAAATTCATCGCCTGGCTGTCCATAGGCTGGCCGGACGACAATGCGATCAGCGACATGCCGGAACTGGTTCGCGCCGGCTGGGAGAAACGCCGGCCGTTCGCCATCAAGACGCTTTGATCAAAAACCGCTTTCGCGCAGCAACACCGCCACCACCCGCCGCGCCATGCGCCCGGCCAGGCTCTCGCGGCGGCCCGCTGCCGTCACCACCCCCGTGCAGGCCTTCTCGCAGGCCCCTTCAACCGCCCCGTCCGCCGGCCTGAACAGCACCGGCAACATGCCCTTGCGGGTGCGGATGCGCCCCTTGTCGTCGCGCTCCGCCGCCACCGGCCCGCCATGCACCGATGAAAGGTAGCTCAGGTCACGCCCCTCGCGCAGCGGCGCGCCGGTTTCCTCCAGCACCAGCTCCATCCTTGAGAGCAGCGGATCGTCAGGCACGAACACCGCCGCCGCCCCCTTGTCCAGCCGCCCGGAATCCTCCTCGTCCATCAGCGCCGAAACCACCCGCTGGCCGTCGCCTATTACCCGCCCCAGCAATGTCTCCTCGTTGACCCACATGCCGGGCCGCAGGCCCTCCAGCACGCGCCGCACCGTGCCGCCGGTCTCCGCCTTCAGCAACAGCCCCTCGCGCCGCCTTGCCAGCCCCGCCAGCTCGCGCTGAAGCGCCGCCTTGCGCCGCAGCAGCACGTCATGTTCGCTCAGGTCGCGCCGGTCGGCCGCCAGCCGCGCCAGCCGCAGCTCGACTATGCGCAGCTTCTCGCGCGCCTGCCGCTCCTGCTGCTCCAGCTCCCTCGAATGCAGCACCACCAGCACATCGCCAGGGCGCACCTTCTTGCCCGGATATATCAGCACCTGCTCCACCTGCGCCGCCTCCGGCGGATATATGTCCATCTGCGCCGCCGCCTTCATCACCGCCGGAAGCCGCACCGACGACCACACCGGCATGAACAGGAACACCACCAGCACCCCGGCCACCACCGCCAGCCGCCACGGCCGCCCTTCCCTTCTCACCTTGTCGCGCATTTTCCACCACTCCAGAATTACCCGCCATACCGGCAGGACGATGAACCAGCCCACCTCCACCGCCGCCAGCGCTATCCCGATCACCTTCGGAAAGGCGTGATAGACCAGCAAGGCGATGCCCAGGAACAGGAACAGCCGGTAAACCCACGTGGCCAGCGAATAGGCGATCAGAAACCGCCCCAGCCGCCTGCTCACCCGCTCCGGCGGCTCCTCCTCCAGCCCCAGCAGCAGGCGCCGCAGCCACCACAGGGCATGGGCGAAGGCGCGCGGCGCGAGATTGTGCATCCTCGTGGCGTCGGCCAGTATGTGATAGCCGTCGAAACGCATGAAGGGGCTCATGTTGATAAGCAAGGTGCCGGCCAGCGAGGTGGTGGCAACGAAGAAAGCCGCCGTGCGCCCCGGCCCTTCCGGCAGGAAGGCCCACAGGAACAGCGCCACCCCGGCAATCCCCAGCTCCACCAGCATGCCGCCCGCGTCGATGAGCAGCCGCTGCCGCCGCGAGCGCAGCTTCCAGGCGTCGGTGACGTCGGTGTAGAGCATCGGGAACATGACCAGAAAGGCCACCCCCATCACCGGCACCCGGCAGCCGAAGCGGGTGGCTATGAATGCATGCCCCAGCTCGTGCCCGGCCTTGACCACTATCAGCGTCAGGCCATAGAGCAGCAGCCCCTCCAGCGACAGGAAGCCCATGAAGGTGGAGAAGAACACGTCCCACTGCCGCCCGGTCAGGTAAAGGCCGGTCAGGGAGATGATAATCAGCGGCACGATCCCCTTCCACGTGCCCAGCCAGCGCACGTATGGCAAGGCGGCGCGCAGGAACCCCTGCGGCCGCACCAGCGGAATGCGGAAGAACAGGTAGCCGTGGATGACCCTGGAGAATATCGACTTCCTGCCCTGCAGCGCCTGTATGTAAACGCCCTCCCAGGCCCCCGGGCGCGCGGCAACCAGGCCATTGGCCAGCACGAACCTCATCAGTTCGCCGATGTCATCGAGGCTGGCGTGCAGGTCATGACGCGCCGCCAGCTCGTCGAGCAACGCGCCCACCGTGCCCGCCCGCCAGCATGACAGCGCCTTGCCCGCCACGTGGGTGATGCGGAAATAGCTGTTGCGCAGCGGGTCATGGATCAGCCAGCCGGGAGCCTGCCCCGCATCATCGGCCGCCGGCATGAAGCGCAGCTCGTCGCGCAGCGGCGGCAGTGGCGTGTCCCTGTCCAGCCCTCCCGTCATGGCGGGTCAGATCCCGAAATACTGGCGGAAGGCGGCCAGCGGGCGGCGGAACAGGTAAAAGCCCAGCGGCGCCCTGTCACCGATCACTTGCGCCGAGCCACGGAAACCTATGCGCAGCCGCTCCGCCATGTTCCCGGCATCGACGATCTCCGCCTCTATGCGGTAGGCCAGCAGGCCGCCGGCCATCTCCTCGGCGTGGAAGCTGGCGCTGCGCACCCGCGCTTCTATCACCTCCAGCGGATCGGCATCGAGAAACACCCGCACCGCGCCACCCTCGCGGATCACTATCGAATCGGCCACCGGCAAGGATATGCGCAGGGCCAGCCGCCGCGGATCGGCTATCTCCATCACCTTCTGGCCGGTCTTCACCGGGCGGCGGATCCAGTCGGAGCGGTCGGAATAGATCACCACCCCGTCCTTGCGCGCCCGCACCTTGACCTCGGCCAGCAGCTTCTCGGCATATTCCCTCTCGGCCCGCGCCAGCCGCAGCTCGGCCTGCGCCTCGGCCAGTTGCTGGCGCGCCTGCGGGTCGCTGAACGCGCCTCTCTTCAACGTCTCCAGCCGCGCATGGGCCACCTGCTCGCGGCGCGCCGCCACTTCCGCCTCGGACCTCAGCCTGGTGTCGTCATACACGAACAGAACCTCGCCGGAGCGCACAGTTTCGTTGGGCCGCTTCACCACGTCGGCGATTACCCCGTCTATGGGCGCGGCGACCACGAAGGGATCGTCGGCCACCACCTCCACCGGCGCTATCGCCGTCATCGGAACAGGGATCAGCAACAGCAGCAGAAGCGCCAGCGGCAGCCCCCACATCAGCCATTTCGGCGGTGCCAGGCGGCGCAACAGGGCCGGTGGCGTAATGGCCATCAGGGAATGGGCCACCGCCGTGGCGAAGCGCTCGCCTATTACCGCGTCGGCCTCCTCCCAGCCATCGCCACGCGCCAGCAGCAGCCCGGCGAACAGCTTGCCATCGCGGTCACGCATCGGCAGCCACAGCAGGTTGCGAAACGGCCAGCCCTGCATTTCCTCGTCGCAGGACGGGCCGATGACCTCGTCCAGCGCCGCCATGCGCCAGCCGCCTTCCCCGCCGTTCTGCCCGGCCATGCGCCGCGCCACCGCCTCGAAGGCGCGCACCGTGGGCGCGTTGCGGTCAACCGCGTGCATCCCGGAAAGGGCCGTTATACGCCCCCTGCCCCGCCTGTCGAAGCGCACGAAGAAGGCCTGCGAAAAGCCCAGCAGGGCGCGCCCCTCGTTGACCGAATAAATCTCCACCGCCTGGGCATCCCTGAGCCCCCGCAGTTCTCCTTCCAGCCGCACCAGGGTTTCCAGCCGCGACGGCTTGCGCCTCTCCGCCGCCGGGCGCGGCGCTCTCACCGCCTCGCTCACGATCCACCTCCCTCTTGCGCCAGCGCCGTGCGGAATTGCGCCGTGCCGCTCATCCCCGGCAACACGTCGGGCGGCGGATCCTCCAGCACCCCATGCAGGCGCACCGTCTGCGACACCGCATCGACGACCGCCCCTATGCGCTCTATGCGTCCGGCCAGCACCGCCCCCGTTTCATCCACCTTGAAGGTGAAGCTGTCGCCCTTCCTTACCCACGCCAGCCACTTCGACGGAGCGATCATCTCCACCTCGAGCCTGCCGGTGGAAACTATGGTGATCAGCGGCTTGCCCACTCCCGGAGTTTCATGCTCCTCGGCATGGCGCTCCACCACCCGTCCGCTGAACGGGGCCAGAACCTTGCAGCGCGACACCTTGATCTTGGCCGCTTCCACCTCGGCCAGCGCCTTGGCGCTTTCGGCCATCGCAATGCGCGCATCCAGCTTTCCGGCCGCCTGGAACTTGACCAGCCGCTTCTTGCTGCGCGCCTTCAGATTGGCCGCCTGCCACGCCGCCCGCGCCGCCCGCAGGGCAGTCTCCGGCAGACGGCAGTCATAGGCGGCCAGCACGTCTCCCTTGCCGAATGCCTGCCCCTCGCGGAACGGCAGCTTCGTTATGCGGGCATTCGTCTCCACCGAAAGCTGCGCCCTGGCCGGGGCGGCGACAATTCCCCGCACCCGTTCGCCGCCCTCTCCGGACAGGCCCTCGCCGGCCCAGCCATGGCCCGCCGCCATGACCATTGCCAGCGCCGCCAGCAGCTTCCACCTGATCCCGCCAACAGACATTTTCATCTCCCCGTGAATTGATCATCGAACGCCCGCCATCGGCGCGGCGCGGAAGGCGGCTGGCGGAGCATTGGTTTCATGCTTCCGCCAGCCATCACCTCCCTGTTTGCCTCCACGCCAGGCCCGGCATGGCTGCCCGGCCGCCACGCTGCCTTTATTCGGCCAGGGCCGCGAACAGCCTGTGCGTGGAGTCTTCTTCTTCCGCCACCTGCTGCTCGACATCGTCGAGGAAGGTCGCGGCATGGCGGTCGCTGCCGACAATCCGCAGCTCACCGCTGTGCAGGTCGACCCGCACATCCCAGCTCCTGATCACACCATCGGGAGTGCGCATGCGAAGGCGGATGACCTCATACTGCTTGCCTGCATCGACATTGATCAGCAGGCTGCGGTCATCCATCATCCGCATATGGGCCGGCAGCGCGCCGCCATCGGCGGACAGCACCTCCAGACCGGCCACCGGCGTGCGGCCTGCCCCGGAGATATCCACCACCACCAGCTCATCGCTGACGACCAGCGCCCTGATCATGGCATCCCCTGCCCCGGCAAGCCCAAGGGACATGCTGTGACCGGCATAGGGCATGCCATCACGTGCATCGGCTTCAGCCGGTGAACCATCATGTTCGCCATCGAGCATCTGGTCGAGCCAGCGCACCACGTGGTCGATGGCGCCCTTGCCCGGCAGGCTGCCGATGCCGTTCAGCGACGCGGCCTTGTTCACCGCCTCGGTGATCACATGCCTGCTTCCCAGGCCACCATTGTCGCCCAGCTCACGCATGCGGTTGACCACGCTGGTGATGACGCCACCCTTGTTGTCAAGGCCGGTGTCACCGCCGTCATCACGGCCGTCATCACCGTCGCCGCCTTCATCACCACCGCCGCCGCCACGGCCGCCGTCGCCGCCTTCATCACCGCCGCCCTTCTTGCCGTCCGGCGGATTCGGCATGTCCTCGGGCTTGACATCAATGACGAAGGTGTCGCTTGCCGTGCCGCCCTGCCCGTCATCGACGGTGACCGTCACCGTGTATGGGCCATGCTCGGAAGCATCGAGCGCCAGCGTGCCGGTGATCTCGCCGGTGGCCGGATCGATGCTCAGGCCAGCGGGCAGGCCGGTCGCCGTGTAGGTCAGCGTATCGCCATCCCGGTCGATGAAGTTTCCGGCCGTGGCAATGGCAATGTCCCTGCCGTCATTGCTCGCCACGTCATCGATGGGATCGACATTCTCCGGCGGCACGTTGGTGACCACGTAGCGGAACGTCTTGGTGATGGAATTGCCGCCGGAATCGGTGGCGGTAACCGTCACCGGGTAGACGCCATCGCCATCCGGGCCACCTTGCGAGGCATCGCTGGTGAGCGTGCCGGAGATCACTCCCGTGGCCGGATCGAAGGTCAGGCCCGCGGGCAGGCCGGTCACCGTGTAGGTGAGCGGATCGCCCTCCGGATCGAGGATCAGCTCGCCCAGCGTCAGCGGATCAGGCGTCTCGCTGTCGGTGGCCTGCACGTCCACCAGGCCGCTGTTCGGCCCAAGGCCGCCACCGGCGCCGGTTCCGCCGCCACCACCAGCGCCGTCATCACCCACGTGCACCGTAACCGTGGCGGTATCCGTGCCGCCCTGCTCGTCGGTGATCGTGTAGGTGAAGGTGTCGGTGCCTTCGAACCCTGCATTCGGCGTGTAGATCACGCTGCCGTCAGGCTGCACCGTCACCGTGCCATTGCCCGGCTGGCCGGCGATGGAGATGGCCAGCTCGTCGCCATCCGGATCGCTGTCGTTGGCCATCGGGGCGATCTGCACCGCGCTGCCAACGCCGGTATATGCCACGTCATCCTCCGCCTCCGGCGCCGGATTGGCGACATTGATGGTAAGCGGCGCGGTCACCTGCTTGCCATCCGGGTCGGTAACCGTGATCAGCACCTCGTAAGGCCCGTCCTCGGAGGCATCCTTGGCCGGAGTGCCGGTGATCATGCCGGTTGCCGGGTCGATGGTCAGCCCTTCCGGCAGACCAGTGGCCGTGTAGGTCAGCGTCTGGCCGTCCGGATCGGAGATATACTGTCCCACGTCAATGGGGGTAATCTCCTCCCCTTCGGTCGTGTCGGCCGCAGGCAGCGAACCACCGCCCGCGCCGCCACCACCCGTGCCGACCGGCACGCCAGGATCGTCATTGCCGACGTTCACCGTGATGGTCGCCTCGTCACGCCCGCCATTGGAGTCCTCGAGCACATAGGTAAAGGTATCGGTGCCCGTGAACCCGGCATCAGGCGTGTAAACCAGCATGCCATTGGCATCGATGCTCACCGTGCCGTTGGCCGGCTGCTGGTTGATCATCGCCACGTGGATCGGATCGCCGTCCGGATCGCTGTCATTGACCATGGCATTGATGGTCACCGCCGTATCGGCGTCGGTGTTGACCATGTCATCCACCGCATCCGGGCCCGGATTGACCACGTTGATGGTCAGCACCTCGGTCACGTGGTTGCCGTCCGGATCGATGGCGGTGATCTTCACCTCATACGGCCCGTCCTCGGAAGCATCCTTGTCCACCGTGCCGGTAATGATGCCGGTCGCCGGGTCGATGGTCAGACCTTCCGGCAGGCCGGTGGCCGTGAAGGTCAGTGCCTGCCCGTCCGGATCGTTGAAATGACCGCTCACATCGATCGGGCCGATGGTCTCGCCATCCTCCACCTGTTCGGCCGGGATGGGATCGCTCGTCGGCACGCCCGTCGCGGTGGCGTTGTCGCGCACCTCGATGGTCACCACCGCGGTAGCGGAGCCACCCTGGTTGTCCGACACGGTGTATTCGAATGTGTCGGTGCCCACGAAACCGGCGTTCGGCGTGTATGTCACCGTGCCATCCGCGTGGATGGTCACGCTGCCATTGGCCGGAGTGGTCGTGCCGGTCACCATCAGCTCGTCACTGTCCGGCGCGCCGTCACTATCGTTGGCCACCACGTTGATGATAACGGCCGTATCCTGTTCCGTGGCCGCCGCGTCATCCTGCGCCGCCGGATCGACGTTGTTGACGGTGAGCTTGACCAGCAGGCTGGTCTGTTCGCCATTGGCGGCATAGGCCGTCACCAGCGCATGATACGGGCCCTGCACCGAGGCATCATTGGCCAGCGTGCCGGAGATGATCCCCGTCGCCGGGTCGATGCTCAGCCCTTCGGGCAGGCCTGTGGCCACCCAGGTCAGCGTCTCGCCGTTCGGGTTTGACACCGCCGTGCTCACATCGATGGGCGAAATCGTTTCACCATCGGTGAAGGTGGCCTGCACCGCCGGCGGAGCCACGATCGGCCCGTCATCCGTGCCGTTGACCGTCACGCTCAGCGTGGCCGTGTCCAGCCCGCCATTGCCGTCCGACACCTGGTAGGTGATGGAGGTAACGCGGCTCTCGCCATCGGCCAGGCTCTCGAAATCGCTGCCCGGATCGAAGCTCCACGAGCCATCCTCGTCGATGGTGAACACACCGCCAGCGGAGCCCTCCACCGGCATGCCGACATTGGCTTCATCGCCGCCGACCTCGCTGACCAGCAGGTTGTCGCCATCCGGCGAGCCATCGCTGTCATTGGCCAGCACGCCATCCGCCGCGCCCATGGAAATGGCGGTATTCTCATCAGTGCTGCCATTGTCATCCTGGGCCTGCGGATCCACGTTGGTCACCGTATAGGTCACCGTGGTGGTGGCGGACTTGCCGGTATCAGGATCGGTGGCCGTTATCACCACCTCGTAGACACCGGGCGCGGTCACCGGATCGGAGCCGCCCTGCGAAGCCGCGGGATCGATCGTGCCGGTGATCAGGCCGGTAGCCGGGTCGATGGTCAGCCCGGCAGGCAGACCGGTGGCGGTGAAGGTAAGCACATCACCTTCCGGATCCACCAGGTACTGGCTGACATCCAGCGGGCTGACCGTATCCCCATCGGTGGCCGTCACATCCGGGATCACGTTGTCCGGATCGGACGGGCCCGTCACCGGGTTCGGGTTGGTCGGCACCCGCGGGTCGGTTGTCGGATCGGTCGGATCGACAACCACCGGGCCGTCGTCAGTGCCGACGATCTC
>CAZXTT010000339.1:0-5837 GCA_964643775.1 uncultured Rhizobiaceae bacterium
ATGTATATCTCGTCGAACGCCCCGTCCCCGGCGAGCGGCAGCAGGTAGCGCGCGTCATCGGGCCATATGCGGATGTTGGCGAGGTTGTTTTCCTCCACCGCCACCAGCAGCTTGGCTATGCCGTTGATGAACGGCTCGCAGCCGATGAAGCCCCAGCCGGGGCGTTCCCCGGCCAGATGAGCCAGGTGCTCGCCGCCGCCGAAACCTATCTCCAGCGCCATGGCGTCCGGCGGCGGCGCGAACAGGCGGGTGGGATCGCGCAGCAGCGGCGCGTCGTCCTCGTTTATCTCCAGGGGCGGCAGCAGGTCTTCCATCAGCCGCTGCTGGCGCGGCTTCAGGGGGCGCGACTTGCGCCGCCCGTAATAGCGCAGGCGGCCTGCTTCATTCTCGTCGGCGGTCACGGGATCTTCCTGTTTCTGGCCCAGGGGAGGTATGAACCGCTGCATAAATGCCCCATATGGCGGATATTGCCAATATCTGACTTCATGATCCCTTGCGGATATTGACGGGGAGCCGCCGGGCCGGTATAAGCGCGCGCACGCAACAATGCTGGTGGCCCGCCCGCCTGGGAGCCGCCGAAAGTTCAAGAGATCATCAGGGAACACCATGCCCAATACACGCACCGCCAAGAAGGCCATGCGCCAGACCCGCAGGCGCACCGAGATCAACAAGTCGCGCAAGTCGCGCGTGCGCACCTTCATCCGCAAGGTCGAGGAAGCCATTTCCGCCGGTGACGCCAGCGCCGCCAGGGACGCCCTCAAGGCCGCCCAGCCGGAGATCATGCGCGGAGCCCAGAAGGGCATCATGCACAAGAACACCGCGTCGCGCAAAATCTCCCGCCTCGCCCAGCGCATCAAGGCGCTGGAGGCCTGAAAGGCGGCGCGACAGCCAGACGGCGCGATGGCCGCATCGTGACAAGGTTCTGAGCCGCCCGTGCGGGACGCGGGCGGCTCTTGGCGTTCGGCGGGCCGGTGGCATGTTTCTTGCCGCCGCCGCGGCATGAACGCGAAACTGTCCCGACGCAAGACACTGGCCATGCTTTCGGCCATGCCGCTGGCGGCCGCCGCGCCGCCCGCGCGCGCCGCCGCGAGCCTGGGCGAAACAGCCCGCCGCGCCGGCATAACCTACGGGGCAGCCGCCGCCGGGGTGATATTCGAAGACCCCCGCTACCGCCTCCTCTACCTTGACCATTGCCGGGCCATCACCTCCGATGTCGATCTCAAGTTCGACTGGCTGCGCCCCCATTCCCCCGACCAGTGGGACTGGGGCCCCGCCGACCGCCTGCTGGCCTTCGCCGAGCGCACCGGCATGGCCTTTCGCGGCCACACCCTGATCTGGAATGAAAACCCGCCCCGCTGGCTGAAAAAGCTCTCGCTGGCCGAAATCCGCCGCGTCTTCGACGAGCACATAGACACCGTATGCGGGCGCTACAGCGGGCGCATAGCCGTCTGGGACGTGGTCAACGAGCCCTTCTGGCCCGGTCACGGCAAGAAGGGCGGCTACCGCACCGGCCCGTGGTACGAGGCCTTCGGCCCCTCTTACGTGGAGCGCGCCTTCGTTCGCGCCCGCGCCGCCGACCCGCACGCCGTCCTGGCCCTCAACGAGGCCCATTGCGAGCGCTTCGACGATGTCGGCAATGGCATCCGCAAGGGCATGAAGCAACTGGTGGCGCGACTGCTCGATGCCGGCGCGCCCTTGCAGGCGCTGGGCTTTCAGGCCCACCTGCAGCCGCACATCCCCCATGACGACAAGCGCTTCGCCGCCTTCTTGCGGGGCTTCGGAGACAAGGGGCTGGATATTCACATCACCGAGCTGGACGTCAACGACGAAAGCTTCCCCGATCCGGTGCGCAAGCGCGACGCGCTGGTGGCCCGCCGCTATGGCGATTTCCTGCGCGCCGTGCTCGCCGTGCCGCGGGTAAACACCGTTATCAACTGGGAGCTGGCCGACAGATATAGCTGGTATGCCGGGCTGGCCCGCGCCGGCCAGTTGCGCAGCAGGCGCCCGCCCCGGCCCCTGCCGTTCGATTCCGGCTACCGGCCCAAGGCCGCCTTTCACGCCATGATGAAGGCCTTCAGGGGGAGGAAAGAGACATGAACGACCGGGGGAAAGCAAGCCAGCGGATCGAACCGCCAGCATGGCCCGCCCAGATACCGGCCCTTACCTCGCTGCGCTTCGTCGCCGCCATGCTGGTGGTGCTGCTGCATTACCGCGAGCGCATGGGCATGGACTGGCTGGCCGAGAGCGCCCTGTTCACGCGCGGCTACCTGGCGGTGGATTTCTTCTTCGTGCTTTCCGGCTTCGTGCTCGCCCATGTCTATCTGAACAGGCTGCGCGAGGGGCGCTATTCGCACATCTCCTTCGTCGAGCGCCGCCTTGCCCGCATCTGGCCGCTGCACGTGGCGACGCTGGCCGTGGTGCTGGCCATCTACGGGGCAATGACGCTGGCCGGCTTCACCCCCAACAACCCCGACCGCTACCGCCTAGAGCTGCTGCCGGCCAACCTTTTCATGCTCCATGCCTGGGGCTTTCACGAGGAGCAGAGCTTCAACTATCCCTCCTGGTCGGTGAGCGCCGAATGGTTCGCCTACCTGCTGTTTCCGCTCTTTGCCGGCATTGCCTTGCGCCTGTGGCGGCGGCCATTGACGCTGGTGGCGTTGGCGCTCGTGGCTCTGGTGGCATTGGATTTCGCCACCCGCTCGCTGGGCGGCTGGCCGTTGACGCGCATGACCGATTATTTCGGCATATGGCGCATCGTGCCGGAATTCCTCCTCGGCGTCGCCACATGGCGGCTGGGCCTGAGCCTGTCGCTGGGCCGCGCCGCGGCGCTTGTCATGTGGCTCGCCATCGCCGCGCTGGTGGCGCTCGTCGCCCTTGGCCTGTCCGACTTGTGGCTGGTGCCGCTGTTCGCCGTCATCATCTTCACGGCAGCCGACGCCACCCGCCACGGCGGGATGGGCCTCGGCCCGCTGGAGAAGCGCCGCTTCGTCTATCTCGGTGATGTATCCTATGCCGTCTACATGGTGCACGTGCCGATCTACACCCTGTGGTTCAACGGCTGGGTGGTGCTGCTGGGGGCTGATACGGCGGCGCGGCTGGCCCTGCCCATCTGGGCCCTGTCGCTGCCGCTGGTGGTGGCCGGGGCGATGATCGCCCATCACCTGGTGGAGCTGCCCGGCAAGCGCTGGCTGCTGCGCCTCGCCCCGCTGACGCGGCTGGAGGCATGGCTGGAGAAGCGCTTCCCCGGGATCGCGGGAGGCAGGTCATGAACCACCTCGCCGCCACCTATCATCCATCCGCCCCGGCCATGACGGCGCGCCGCCCGTGGCGCTTCGCGCTGCCCGGCAGTTCCGCCTTCATGCTGCTGCTGGCGGCCATGACGCTGGCGCTGTTCGCCGTCTCGCACCTGCTGCTCAACATGATGGGCCTGCATTACGAGGTGCCCGGCGGCTCGATAGTGGAGAAGATACACCCCGCCACCTGGCTGGCCTCGCTGGCCCTGTTCGTCGCCGTGCTGAACGACGGCCACCTGCTGCGATGGCTGAACATGCTCATGGCCCGCCACAAGGGGCTGCTGTTCTTCGCCTTCACCTGGCTGGTGCTGCTGTGGCACCTGGTGATGAACCAGCACATGCCCTTCTCGCACCTCATAGACACCTTCGCCCTGCCCATGATGCTGGTGCTGCTGCTCGAGGGCCTGCGCCCCCGCCAGCGCGACGCGCTGGAGCGGCTCATCCATGTCATCATGGCCGCCAATGCCCTCCTGGGCCTCTTCGAGGCGGCCAGCGGCTGGCACATGACGCCGCTCATCATCGGCGAGCTGGTGCAGACCGATGACTGGCGCGCCACCGCCTTCATGGGCCATCCGCTAAACAACGCCGCGGTCACCGCCCATTACCTGATAGCCCTTGCCCTGGGCGGGGCGCGCGCCATCCCGAGGCCGCTTCAGGTGGCGCTCTTCGTGCTCAACATGGCGGCCCTGAGCGCCTTCGGCGGGCGCGCCGCCTTCATGCTGGCCATGCTTATAATCGGGGCCATCGCCCTGTGGCGCTTCTATGGCGTCATGGCCGGGCGGCGCTTTTCGCCGCTGGGCGCGGCCTTCGCGCTGTTCGCCGTCCCGGCGGCCATCGCCGCCATATACGGCCTTTACGAGCTGGGGGCCTTCGACAAGTTCCTCACCCGCTTCGTCTCCGACAAGGGCTCGGCGGAGGCGCGCTTCATCATGCTGGAGCTGTTCGACGCCATCCCCGAGCGCGACATCCTCTTCGGCCCCAACGCCGAGCAGGTGGCCGCCCTGATGCGCATCGAGGGGCTGCACGGGCTGGAGAGCTTCTGGGTGGCCTTCGTGCTTTCCTACGGGCTTGCCGTGTCGCTGGTGTTCTTCGCCGGGCTGCTGGCCTTCCTGTGGGACCTGGTCAGGTCGTCGTCGGCGCTGGCCCTCGCGCCGGTCGTCTTCTTCCTGCTCGAGGCCACCACTTCCGTTTCGGTGTCGGCCAAGACCACCACCTTCGCCATGATGGTGATGATCGTCATGGTCTTCCTGCGCCGGGACAACCGGCACGATGCCGCGGCGCGCTGAGACTACTCCACCCCGTGCATGTGCAGGAACTGGGCGGTCACCGTGTCGAGCGTCGATACATGCTCGAACAGCCACTGGGGGAATTCTTCCTCCACGAACCTCTTCAGGGCCTCGCGCCCCCGCGGGTTGTTCCACCCGGCGCATTTCTCGCGCACGATGGCGCGCATGCGGTCATGCTCGCCCTTGTGGATGGGGTAGGGCGGAAAGTTGCACGCCCGCATGTTCTCTTCCTCGCGCGAGAAATGCACCTCCACGTGCTCGACCATGGCGTTCGCCGCCCTTTCCAGCGCCTCGTCGTCATCGCCGTCGAGCGCCGCCGCCAGCGCCTCGAGCACTTCCAGCTCCTCCGCGTGGGTGGCGTTCATGGAAGGCACCATGACCTGCGGGATTTCGATTTTCATCGGTTTTGCTCTCGAAAGTATGTCCTTGCTTGCAAACCACTATGAAGGCCCATGAAGCGACAGGCGCTTTGACATAAATCAAGATGCGTCATTATTGCCGCTCCGTCTGGCGGAAAAACACCCTTCGGATTTTTCTCCATTCCCATGTATAACCCCGGCAACGGCTACTTGGGGGCTGACTCGATAAACGCGCGGAAGGAAGGGCATGGCTGATTTCATTCTTGGTTCGGGCAGCGCCGGGCGGCGCATGATACTGGAAAACGCCGGGCTCGATTTCGCCATCCGCCGCCCCGATGTGGACGAAGATGCGCTCAAGGAGCAATTCCTCGCCTCCGGCGGCGACCCGGAAGGGCTCGCCATGCCGCTGGCCGAGGCCAAGGCGGCGGCGGTGTCAAGGGGCGAGGATCTGCCGGTGCTGGGGGCCGACCAGGTGTTGGTCTGCGATGGGCGCCTGTTCTCCAAGCCGCGCGACATGGAACAGGCGCGGGAAAACCTGAAGATCCTGCGCGGGCGGCCCCACCGGCTGATCTCGGCGCTGGCCGTGGCGCGCGGCGGCGAGGTTGTCTGGCGGCACGTGGCCACCGCCGAAATGGTGATGCGCGATTTCTCCGATGAATTCCTCGACTGGTATCTGGACAAGGTGGGCGACAAGGCGCTTTCCTCCGTGGGCTGCTACCAGGTGGAGGGCCCGGGCATACAGTTGTTCCGGCAGGTGGAGGCGGACTGGTTCACCATCATCGGCCTGCCGCTGCTGCCCTTCCTCGACTGGCTGCGCGGCGAGGGAATCATCGCCGCCTGAAGGCAAGGAGGCATGAAGAACGCGATGAACGGCGCAACGAGCAAGGACGGCATCCCCC
>CAZXTT010000340.1:0-14704 GCA_964643775.1 uncultured Rhizobiaceae bacterium
GTGATAAGCGAAAGCGCCGTGGCGCTGGAAGATCTGCCCGCCTTCATCCGCCACTGGCCATGGATGGACGAGCTGGATGACGTGAATGACACGGCCAAGGCAGGCGGCCAAACCAGGCAAGGGCAGGGGGAGGAGAGGGAAAAAGTAAAAAATAGGAAAAAAGTCCTTGACAAGCGCGCCGCTCCCTGCTATTGATTTTGCCACGCTCAGACAAGTGGGCAAGGGGCCGGCCCCGAAAGACGGATCAAGCCCCGGGTCGATGGCTTCATTCGATCCTCCTTGCACCCAGGCTCGCCTTTCCGGCGAGCTTTTTCAATGCCCGCCCGCCAAAGACGCTCTCCCCATCCCCACGCCGGGGCCATCCTCCTCCCCAGCCCACCACCCCACGCCCCCGTCCAACCACTTACCCACAATCCTGGGTGGTTGGGCGGGGGCGTGGGGCGGTGGGCGGCACTAAAAAAAGCGGGCGGCACAGAAAAGACTCCATCCCTTCGCCGGGGCCGTCCTCTCCCCCAGCCCACTGCTCCACGCCCCCGCCCGACCACTTGCCAACAATCCTGGGTGGTTGGGCGGGGGCGTGGGGCGGTGGCGGCACGGAAAATAGCTCCACGCCCCCGTCCAACCACTTACCCACAATCCTGGGTGGTTGGGCGGGGGCGTGGGGCGGTGGGCGGCACTAAAAAAGCGGGCGGCACGAAAAAGACTCCATCCCCCCGCCCCGTGAAAAATCCAAGAAATCATGACCTCTGACAAATCCCTGTCCGTGCGTCAGGCTCGCCGCCTGCGGCGTCTGGTGGAGCAGCGGCTGGCCGCCTTCGAGGAGCTGGTGCATGGCGCCGACGGCGAGCCCACCGCCGCCGACCTGGAACGCCAGCTCAAGGCCCTGACCGCCCTGATGCGCGCCATGGAAGCCGCCGCCGGGCTGGAGAGCCGCGCCCGCCCGCAAAGGAGATCAGATGCAAAGGCCCGCCTCCGGCGCTCTCTTGCGCGCCGCCTTGAAGCGCTGCTTGCGCAGACTGCCCCCCCGAGACCTGTTGGCGAGGCTCAGCGAGGCGGAGAGGAAGCTGATAGATGAAAGCTGGGAGCTGACCGCCCGTGACGACCAGTTGCCGCCCGATTTCTTCGACCCTCTGGCGCGCTGGCGGACATGGCTGTTCATGGCCGGCCGCGGCGCGGGCAAGACGCGCGCCGGGGCCGAGTGGATATTGCGCGAGGTGCGCCGCGCCGCCCGGCCCCTGCGCATCGCCCTTGTCGCCCCCTCGCTGCACGACGCCCGCTCGGTCATGGTCGAGGGCATATCGGGCATTCTCGCCGTCTCCCGCCCCGGCGAGCGGCCCCTGTTCGAGCCCTCGCGGCGGCTGCTCTCGTGGCCCGGCGGCTCGCGGGCGCAACTGTTCTCCGCCGAGGAGCCCGATTCCCTGCGCGGGCCGCAGTTTCACCTCGCGTGGTGCGACGAGATCGCCCGCTGGCCGCGCGGCGCGGAGGTCTGGGACATGCTGATGTTCGCCCTGCGCCTCGGCGACATGCCGCGCGTTCTCGCCACCACCACGCCCGCGCCGGCGCCGCTGGTGCGCGGGCTGGCTTCCGATCCGCGGGTATGGCTGTCACGCGCCGCCACCAGCGACAACGCCGCCAACCTCTCCGGCGACTTCATCGCCGCCATGCGCGATCAATACGGCGGCACCCGCCTTGGCCGCCAGGAACTGGAGGGCGAGCTGATCGACGACGACCCCGACGCCCTGTTCCGCCGCCCGCTGATCGAGCAGGCGCGGGTGGGCAAGGCCCCGGCGCTGGCCCGCGTGGTGGTGGCCATCGACCCTTCCGCCACCAGCCATGGCGACGCCTGCGGCATTGTCGTCGCCGGACGCGGCGAGGACGATCATTTCTACGTGCTGGAGGACGCAAGCCTTCAGAAGGCCACCCCCGCCGCCTGGGCGCGCGCCGCGGTCGCCTGCTATCACCGCCGGCGCGCCGACCGCGTCGTCGCCGAGGTCAACCAGGGCGGCGAGATGGTCGAGGCGGTGCTGCGCCAGGTAGACCCCGCCATTCCCTTCCGCGCCCTGCGCGCCAGCCGCGGCAAGCAGGTGCGCGCCGAGCCGGTGGCGGCCCTCTACGAGCAGGGCAGGGTGCATCACGTGGGTGCCCTGCCGCTGCTGGAGGACGAACTGTGCGCCTTCGAGCAGCTTATGGCCGCCGGCAAGAGCCCCGACCGCGCTGACGCCCTGGTGTGGGCGATAAGCGAACTGGCGCGCCCCACCGCCGCCCCGCGCGTGCGCGTGGTGTGATTGGCAAGGAAGGCGCGAGCCCACCAGCGGCAATTGACAGCCACATAAATTTCCTGTTATATATTCCGCGAATAAATTTCACAGGAAATGCACTCGCCATGTATCACAGCACCAACCTGCACAGGGCCGAACGCGCCGCTCCCGACCGCGCCGCGGTTCTGACCAAGGCCGCCGTCCGCGCCGCCGCCATGCTGGGGCTCAAGGGCAAGGAGCTGGCGCGCGTCCTGGGCCTTTCCGAGGCCGCCGTGTCGCGCATGCGAAAGGGCAACTGGCTGCTCAGGGAGGGAAGCAAGGAATACGAGCTGGCCGCTCTCGTGGTGCGCCTGTTCCGCTCGCTGGACGCCATGGTCGGCGGCGACGCGGAGGCCATGCGGGCCTGGATGCGCGCCCCCAACGAGGCGCTGGAGGCGGTGCCCGCCGAGCGCATTTCGCAAGTGGAAGGGCTGGTGGATGTCCTCGCCTACCTGGACGCCCGCCGCGCTCGCCTCTGAGGCCGCCCCCTGGGCCGGCGAATGCTGGCGGGTGGTGGAATCGCAACATGCCGCATCCACCATGAAGCTGGTGGACACGATCGACGAACAGGCCCTGCTGGAGGACATACTCGAGGACAGCAAGCCGCCCGTCCCGCGCGACTGCCGCCATCTCGATTACCTGCTTTACACGCCCTTTCGCTACCGCAACCGCCACGGCGGCTCGCGCTTCCGCCCGCCCGATGAGCCGCGCGGGGTGTTCTACGCCGCCGCGGAATTGCGCACCGCCCTTTGCGAGGCCGCCTTCTGGCGCCTGCTGTTCTTCGCCGAGTCGCCGCATACGCCATGGCCGGACGCGCCGCTGGAACACACCTCGTTCGCCGTCCGCATTGAGGCCACCCGCGCCATCGACCTGAGGCAACCGCCCTTTGCCGCCCACGATGAACTCTGGAGCCGCCCCGATGATTACGCCCCCTGCTGGCAACTGGCGGACAGCGCCCGCCAGGCCGGGCTGGAGGCCATCCGCTACCGCTCCGTGCGCGACCCCGGCGGCGGCATGAACATCGCCCTGTTCTCCTGCGCCGCCTTCGGGGACGACAAGCCGCGCCGCCGCCGGAACTGGAAGATGTTCATGAAAAGCACCGGCGTGATAATCATGGATGCTTCCGGCGGGGGTGAGCGCCTCGCCCTGCCACGCCAGGATTTCGCCCACGACCCCCGCACCGCCGCCATGAACTGGCGGCGCGGCTGAAACCGGACCGCCCCGACATCACGATGCCTTGAAATGGAGCCATACATGAGCGCCATGATCGACCGCCTGCGCGCCTTTCTCAAGCGCCCGCCGCAAACCCGTTCCTGCCCCGCTTCCGGGGGCTTCCTGGAGCTTCACGCGCTGGCCGCGCCTGACTGGCCCGCCAGCTCGCCGCGTGCCTATGCCACGGAGGGCTTTGCCGGCAATCCGATAGGCTACCGCTGCGTATCCATGATCGCCCGCGCCGTCGCCGCCTTGCCGTGGCGGCTGCACGAGGGCGACGAGGAGCTGCGCGATCATCCCTTGCTCGACCTGCTGCGCCGCCCCAATCCCGTCCATTCCGGAAGCGAGCTGGTGGAGGCCCTCATCGCCCACCTGCACATATCCGGCAACGGCTGGCTCAAGGTTTCGCTGAGCGACGGCCTGCCCGCCGAGCTGCACGTGCTGCGCCCCGAGCACGTGCGCGTCATCACCGACGACGACGGCTGGCCGGTGGCCTGGGAATATACCGCCTCCACCCGCCCCTTGCGGCTGGTTCGGGAGCCCGGCGATCCGCTGCCCCCGCTCATGCACATGCGCCTCTTCTCGCCCCTTTCGGATACCGCCGGCCTGTCGCCCTTTGCCGCCTGCGCCCGCGCCGTCGACATCCACAACGCCGCCGCCGGCTGGTCCAAGGCCCTGCTCGACAACGCCGCCCGCCCCTCCGGCGCGCTCGTCTACCGCGGCGAAGGTCCGGGCCTTGCCCCGGAGCAGTTCGAGCGCCTCAGGAAAGAGCTGTCGGAAGCCTATTCCGGGGCCCTCAACGCAGGCCGCCCCATGGTGCTGGAAGGCGGCCTCGAGTGGACGCCGCTGTCGCACGCCCCGCGCGACATGGAGCACATAGAGCTGCGCCACGCCGCCGCCCGCGAGATCGCCCTGGCCTTCGGCGTGCCGCCCATGCTGCTGGGCATCCCCGGCGACAACACCTATTCCAACTATTCCGAGGCCAACCGCGCCTTTTGGCACCAGACGGTGCTGCCGCTGGCCTCCCGCCTGGCCGAGGCCATGACCAACTGGCTCTCCCCCGCCTATGAAACCCCCTTGCGCCTCTCCCACGACGCCGACGCCATAGACGCCCTGCGCGGCGAACGCGAAGCCCTGTGGAAGCGCCTCAACGAGGCTTCCTTCATGACCACCAACGAAAAACGCGCCGCCGTGGGCCTGCCGCCGCTGGAGGAGGATGGAATGACCAGCGGCAATGTTGCGGTAAGGTAATTTTGCAATAATGAGCGCCATGTGCATAATGCACCCGATGCACGATGTCCTTGTGTCCGGTGCTGAGGCATTCATTGCTCCATGCCCGGACTGCGCCGGAGGCCCCGCATGAACGACGCCGCCCTGAAAAACATACGCGACTTCAAGCCTGTCACGCCGGAAGGCAAGCGCATGCAGGAAGCGGCGCGGCGTTTCAGGACAAGAGTCAGCAGCAAGGAAAATGCCTTTCGCGTGCTGCAGGAAATCGGCCTGTTCGATGAAAAGGGGCAACCCAACCCTTATTTTTATCCTGACAGGACCACGGCCAAAAAGAGCTGATGCACGAACTGTCCTCATGTTTCGTGCTGGGGTATCACGGCTGTGGTCGGGCTTTAGCCGAAAAGCTGTTGCTGCGGCATGAAGGATTCAGGAAAAGCGAGAATGATTATGACTGGCTGGGGCATGGCATTTACTTCTGGCTGGAGAATCCCCGCCGCGCCTGCCAATGGGCGCACAGCCATGACATTGAAAAACCGGCAGTCATAGGCGCTGTCATAAATCTTGGGCGCTGCCTCGACCTGACCACCAAGGCGGGCATTGATAGCGTCAGAACAGGTTATCTTGAACTCGTGCGGGCGCTTCGTGAGAGCGATCAGCCAATTCCTGAAAACTCCGGAGATGATGACATGCTCATCCGCCGGCTGGATTGCGCGGTCATCAACATGACGTGCAGGATTATGGAAGAAGACGGATGCCCCGTCGACACCGTCAAGGGCATGTTCACGGAAGGAGGACCGGCCTTTGACGGCGGGGCCATCATGGAGCACACCCACACCCAGGTGGCCGTGCGCAACCCCGCCTGCATCAGGGGCATTTTTCTGCCGCCCGCCGGCGAGCTGGAGGGCGATGACTGCAATGCCGGGGCGCAGGCCTGATCCGCCGCCACCGCCCGTTTTCGTTCAGCCGCCCACGGGCGGCTTTTTTATTGCCTGAATTGACACCCGCAACCAGGGTCACCGATCCATGACCATCACCCTTTCCCGCGCCGGGGAATTCTCCGGCTACGCCTCGCTGTTTCATGTCCGGGACGGCGGCGGCGACATCATTCTGCCCGGCGCCTTCGCCGCCTCGCTGGCGCGCCGCGGGCCGCGCGGCGTGCGCATGCTCTGGCAGCACGACCCGGCCCGCCCGCTCGGCGTCTGGCTGGCCATGCGCGAGGACGAGCGCGGCCTTTTCGTCCATGGCCGCCTGGCGCTGGCCACCGCCACGGGCCGCGAGGCCGCCGAGCTGATGCGCATGGGCGCCCTCGATGGCCTCTCCATCGGCTTTCGCACCATCCGCTCCCGCCGCGACAGGTCCCGCCGCGCCCGCCTCGTCATGGCGCTCGACCTGTGGGAGATCTCGCTGGTCACCTTCCCCATGCTCTCCGGCGCGCGCGTGCGCTCCATCAGGAGCAGCCCGGTGACCGCCCGTCCCCTTTCCCTTCCATCCACCTCAACCCCAACCACAAGGAGTCCCGCATGACCGGCACCACCCCCGAACTGGAAACCAAGGTGGCGCAATCCCCTGACGCCACCGCCCTGCACGCGGAAATGATGAACGCCTTCGAGGAATTCCGCGCCGCCAATGACGCCCGCCTCGCCGAGCTGGAGGCTCGCTCCGCCGCCGATCCACTCATCGAGGAGAAGCTGCAGCGCCTCTCCGAGGCCATCGACGGCACGAAAAGGCGCATCGACGAACTGGCCCTCAAGAGCGCCCGCCCGCCGCTCGCCGCCGGCGCCGTCACCAGCGCCGCCGACCACCGTCCCGACGAGCACAAGGCCGCCTTCGAGACCTACATGCGCCGTGGCGACGCCACCACCTTGCTGCGCCTGGAGGAAAAGGCCCTCTCCACCGGCTCCGACCCCGACGGCGGCTACCTCGCCCATGACGAGCTGGAAAACCACGTCGGCCGCCTGCTGGCCGGGATCTCGCCGGTGCGCTCGGTGGCCAGCGTGCGGCGCATTTCCGCCGGCGTCTACCGCAAGCCCTTCTCCACCACCCGCCCCGCCAGCGGCTGGGTGAGCGAAACCGCCGCCCGCCCGGAAACCGCCACGCCGCAGCTTTCCGAGCTGTCCTTCCCAGCCATGGAGCTCTACGCCATGCCCGCCGCCACCCAGACGCTGCTCGACGACGCGGCGGTGGACATCGGCCAGTGGCTGGCCGAGGAGATCGTCACCGCCTTCTCCGAGCAGGAAACGGCGGCCTTCATCGCCGGTGACGGCGTCACCCAGCCCAAGGGTTTCCTGAGCGAGAACACCACCGCCGAGGATTCCTGGAGCTGGGGCAACCTGGGTTTCGTCGCCACCGGCTCCGACGGCGCCCTGCCGTCGTCCAACCCCTCCGACGTGCTGGTCGACCTCGTCTATGCCCTCAAGTCCGGCTACCGCCAGAACGCCGTGTGGATGATGAACCGCCGCACCCAGGCCGAGCTGCGCAAGATCAAGGACGCCGACGGCAACTACATCTGGGCCCCCGCCGCTTCCGCCTCCGCCCGGCCCACCCTCATGGGCTTCCCCGTGGTCGAGGCCGAGGACATGCCCGACATCGCCTCCGGCTCCCTGTCGGTGGCCTTCGGCGACTTCCGCCGCGGCTACCTGATCGCCGACCGCACCGGCGTGCGCGTGCTGCGCGATCCCTATTCCGCCAAGCCCTACGTGCTCTTCTACACCACCAGGCGCGTCGGCGGCGGAGTGCAGGACTACGACGCCATCAAGCTGCTGAAGTTCTCCGCCTGACGCCCCGCCGCGCCCTCCTTCCCCCGCGTCCCGGCGCGGGGGGAGGCCCCTCTTCCTCCAGGACATTCCCGCCATGCCCCTGACCCTGACCACCCCTCCGGCGCGCCAGCCGGTCACCCTCGCCGAGATAAAGCTTCACCTGAAGATCGACGGCCCGGACGAGGACACCCTTCTCGAGCACCTCCTGTCCGCCGCCACCCGCCGCGTCGAGTTCGAATGTTCGCTGGCCATGATTACCCAGGGCTGGCGGCTGCTGCGCGACTGCTGGCCGCGCCGGGGGCTGCTGGAGATCCCCATCCACCCCGTGCGGCAGGTCACGGAGGTGAAGGTCCTCACCAGCTCCGGCCTGGTCACCGTGCCGCAGGAATCATACGAGGCCGACATCCACTCCCGCCCCGCCCGCCTGCGCGCCCTGCCTGGCTTTCCGCCCCCCGCCGAGGGGCTGAACGTGGTGCAGGTGGAGCTGCTGTGCGGCTTCGGCGACGATCCCGCCGACGTGCCCGCCGACCTGCGCCAGGCGGTCATGCTGCTGGCCGCCCACTGGCATGAATGCCGCGAGGGCCGCGAACACATCCCGCCCGCCGTGCGCGACCTCATCACCCCCTGGCGGAGGGCGGCGCTATGAGCCGCTCCGCCGGTTGTTCCAACGCCACCGCCGCCATGCGCGCCCGCCTCACCCTGCAACGGCCGCAGACCGCCGACGACGGGGCAGGGGGGCTGACCACCACATGGCAGGACGTTACCGCCCTGTGGGCCGCCATCCGCCCCCTGAGGGGCTCCGAGGGCCACTGGCTCGACGCCCCCGCCGGCTCCCTGACCAGCGAGGTGACCATCCGCTGGCGCGCCGGCGTCAGGCCCGACATGCGCCTCGTCGGCGACGGGCGCGTCTTCGACATCCGCGCCGTCTTCGACCCCGATGGCAGACGCCGCCGCCTCGTCTGCCATTGCCTGGAGAGGCCGCTGTGAGTTCCCCCTCGCTCGCAGCCGCCCTCCGCGCCGCCCGCCGCGCCCTGCGCCGCAAGCTCGCGGCAGGTTTCCCGCCCCTCTCCCGCCTGTCCGCTGGAGCATCGCCGGGCGCGGCGGCGGCCACCTGGGTCGAGGACACGGCTCACGGCGCGGCCATTCACATCATCCCCGGCGGCATTTCGCGCCATGCCCCGCCCCGCAAGGGAGACAAGCACAGATGAGCGTCAACCCCTCGCTGGCCCTGCAAAAGGCCATCATCGAAACCCTGCGCGCCGATGCCTCGTTGACCGCCATGCTCGGCGGCCCGCGCGTATACGACCGCCCGCCGCGCCGCATGAACGCCCCTTGCGTCAACATCGGGGCCGCCGAAATCCACCACTGGAACACCTTCACCGCCCGCGGCCACGAACACCGCCTGACGCTGCACGTGTGGACCCGCCACGGGGGCCGCAAGAGCGCCTACGAGATAATCGCCCGCCTCGACGAGCTGCTCGATGACGCGGACCTCGCCTTGCAGGATCACCACCTCGTCAACCTGCGCGCCATCTTCTGGACCGCCATGCGCGCCGATGACGGCCTCTTCCAGGGCATCATGCGCCTGCGCGCCACCACCCACCCGCTGAACTGAGAACAAGACAGAGGAATCCCATGATCGCACAAAAAGGCAAGGACCTGCTGCTCAAGACAGCCGACGCCGCCGGCGGCTTCGTCACCGTCGCCGGCCTGCGCGCCCACCGCCTGAGCCTCAACGCCGCCCAGGTCGACGCCAGCCACCAGCTGTCGCCGGGCCGCTGGCGCGAGCTGCTGGCCGGGGCGGGCCTGAGAAGCGCCGCCATATCCGGCTCCGGCATATTTCGCGACGAGGCCTCCGACGCCCGCCTGCGCGAACTGTTCTTCGCCGGCGAAAACACGGCCTTCCAGGTGATCGTCCCCGACTTCGGAACGATCGAGGGCCCCTTCCAGGTAACCTCGCTGGAATACTCCGGCGACCACGACGGCGAACTGACCTTCGAAATCAGCCTCGAATCCGCCGGAGAGCTCACCTTCACCGCTGCCTGATGATGTCCAGTATGCCGCGCGCGATCCATGCCCGCGGGCGCGTGTCGGGCAGGGGGGAGAGAATGCCGGCCTTCTCCAGCTTTCCCAGGATCTGTTGCGCTCCGCGATAGGTCTTGACGCCGAGCAGCTCTTTCGCCTTGGGCACGGTGATGACCGGCCTCGAGAACAACAGCTCGACCAGCTTGTGCAATTGCGTGCTGCGCCCCGCTTCCCGCGCGCGCCGCTTGTAATCCGCCCGCAGCTCCAGCAGCTCGTCGATGATGCCGATGACGCGCCTGCAAGAGGCGGCCATCACATCCGCCATGAAGGCGATCCACGCCTCCCACCCTGAGCGCGCGGAAACGTCGAACATCAGCTCCACGTAGCGCTCCCTGCGGCCTTCCAGCTCCGGGCTGACATAGAGCAGCATGTCGTCCAGCAGCCCCCACTTCTTGGCCAGCAGGGTGACGAGCATGCGCCCCATGCGCCCATTGCCGTCGGCGAAGGGGTGTATGGCTTCGAACTGATAATGCACCAGCGCGATGTCGATGATGGCCCGCGCCGGATCGCGCTGCTCCGCCGCATTGACGAAACGCTCCAGCGCCGCCATCAGCTCCGCCGTCATTCGCGGCGGCGGCGGCACGAAGCGCGCCGCCTCGCCCACGCCGCCTATGTAATTCTGGTCGCGCTTGTATTCACCGGGCAGCCGGTGCGCCCCCCGCTGGCGCTCCACGCCGCGCAGCAGGATCGCATGGGCTTCGCACAACAGCCGGTGCGCGATGGGCCGGCCCTCGTCCATGCTCCGTTCGGCATGGTGCAGGGCCCTGATGAAGTTGGCCACCTCGCGGGTGTCGTTCCGCCCCGCCCCCGGCGTGGCCTCTTCCATCACCAATTCTTCCAGCGTGGTGTAGGTTCCTTCCATGGCCGAGGTGGCCAGCGCCTCCTGGCGCTGCACCGGCTGAATGAGCAGCCACGGGTTGGGCAGCCGCCGCGCCGCTCCCTTCAGCTCGCCGATGGCCGCCAGCGCCTTGCCCACCGGGGTCATGAGCCGGGCAAGATCGAGCTGTGGCGGCAGCGCACGCGGAACGAATGCCTTGCCGCCGCCGATGAGAGGCATCAGCTCGCCGGACGGATCGGTGAACAGCCTTTCATCCATGAGCCCTAGCCTCATTGAAGGGATACAAAAATATCATTGGCGCAAAGAAGTTATACCAAATGCACGATATTGTAAACTTCCCCGCGATTTCGCGATGTGTGTCACCGCTAATGAAAAGTGTCACAACTTGAATCAATTTCTCAACCGGCCATTAACCATGACTTTAAGCAGGGCCGGAAAATCGCGGTAATTCAGTGGGCTGCGGCCCGTTCGTGACTCTTTACAAAGAGGTTGAACATGCACCCCAACCACCACCGTGGCGAGATAATCGCCGAGCTGGGCGGCCAGCGCCTCAAGTTGTGCCTTACCCTTGGCGCCCTGGCCGAGCTGGAGGCGGCGCTCGACGTTCCCGACCTTCTGGCCCTGGCCGAGCGCTTCGAGCAGGGGCGCATCTCGGCCCGCGAGGCCATCGCCGTCATCGCCGCCGGATTGCGCGGCGCGGGCAACGACGTGAATGACGAGGAGGTGGCGCGCATGGCCTCCCCGCGGGGCGTCACCGGCTACATGGACATCATCGCCCGCCTGCTGGCCGCCACCTTCCCCGGCGGTGACCAGCCGTGAGCCGCCCGCGCGCTGCCCGCGAGACACGGTGACAAACCCATGAGCCTGCCGCTGATGGAAATGCTGGGCCAGGGCACCGGCCTGCTCGGCCTGCCCGCCCGCGAGGTCTGGGCCATGACCCCGCGCGAGCTGGCCGCCGCCCTCTCGGCCCGCTTCGGCCCGCCCGCCGCGCCCATGGACAGGGCGGCCCTGGACACCCTCATGCGCCGCTACCCGGACGGGCGGCGGCCAGCCGACAAGGAGCTTGCCGATGCCCGACAGGATGCCTGAAGACATGGCCGTCCCGGCGGAGGAGATCGTCATCCCCGTGCGCCTCGACGCCGCCCCCCTGCGCCGCGACATGGCCCAGGTGCAAAGGCTCTCGCGCTCTTTCGCCGCCACCATGAGCAACAGCTTCGCCAGCGCCATCGTCTCCGGGCGCAGGTTCTCCGACGTGCTGCGCTCGCTGGGCCAGTCGCTGGCCCGCATGACCCTCAGCGCCGCCATGCGCCCGCTGTTTTCCGCCATCGGCGGCGGGCTGACGGGCATTTTCGGCTCCGCCAGCGGCAACGCCTTCTCCGCCGGGCGGGTGCGCGCCTTCGCCAATGGCGGCGTGGTCGGCGGCCCGGCGCTCTTTCCCATGCGTGGCGGCATGGGCCTCATGGGCGAGGCCGGGCCGGAGGCCATCATGCCGCTGGCCCGCGGCCCCGACGGCAAGCTCGGGGTGCGCTCGCAGGGCGGCGCCGCTTCCGTTCAGGTGACCATGAACATAACCACCCCCGACGCCGACAGCTTCCGGCGCAACTCCGGGGCCGTGGCCGCCCGCCTGGCGCGCGCCGTGGCCGAAGGACAGAGGAACCTGTGACATGAGCGCCTTTCACGACGTGCGCTTTCCGCTCGACATATCCCGCCGCGCCCACGCGGTGATCGCCCGGCGCACCGAGATCGTCGTCCTCGGTTCCGGCCACGAGCAGCGCAATGCCCGCTGGCGCGACGCCCGCCGCCGCTTCGAGATAGGCTACGGCATAAAGACCATCGACGACCTGCATGAAGTGATCGCCTTCTTCGAGGCCCGCCGGGGCCGCCTGCACGGCTTCCGCTTCCGTGACTGGAGCGACTGGAAGTCATGCCCGCCGCTGCGGCAACCCACCGCCGCCGACCAGGTCATCGGCACGGGCGACGGCGCGGCCGTCTCCTTCCAGCTCGTCAAGTCCTATGGCTCCGGCTCCGCTTCCTTCACCCGCCCGGTGACCCTCCCCGTCATCGGCTCCCTGCGCGTCGCCCTCGATGGCGTGGAGCAGGCCTCCGGCTGGAGCGCCGACGGCCTCACCGGCCAGCTCACCTTCGACGATCCGCCGCCCGCCGGGGCGCTGATAACCGCGGGCTTCGAGTTCGACGTGCCGGTGCGTTTCGACAGCGACGAGCTGCGCATCGACCTGGAACACTTCCGCGCCGGGGGCATGCCCGACATCGAGCTGGTGGAGATACGCCCATGAGAAACCTTCCCGCCGCCCTGCAGGACAAGCTGGATGGCGGCGTCACCACCTTGTGCCTGTGCTGGAAGCTGACCCCCAGGGGCCGCCCGCCGCTGGGCTTCACCGACCACGACCGCGATGTCTCCCTCGACGGCCTCGTCTTCCGCGCCGCTTCCGGCTTCACCCGCTCCGAGGCGCAGGCCGCCCTCGGGCTCGCCCCGGCGGCCACCGAGATAAGCGGCGCGCTGTCGGCGGACGACCTGAAGGAAGAAGACCTGGCCGCCGGCGTCTACGACGATGCCCGCATGGAGGTGTGGCTGGTGGACTGGACGGACGTTTCCCTGCGCCACCTGCTGTTCACCGGCTCCATTGGCCGCGTCACCCGCGGCGAGAAATACTTCGAGGCCGAGATAAGGAACCTCGCCCATTACCTCTCCCAGCCCCAGGGCCGCGTCTTCTCCCACGGCTGCGACGCGCGGGTGGGCGACGAACGCTGCCGCGCCGATCTCGGTGACCCGCGTTTCAGGGGAACGGGAACCGTGGCCGAGGTCATGTCGCCGCGCTCCCTCGCCGCCTCCGGCCTCTCCGGCTTCGCCCCCGGCTGGTTCAGCGGCGGCAGGCTGTCATGGACCGCCGGGGCCAATGCCGGCGACGATTACTTCGTCAGCCTGCACGAGGAACACGACGGCGGCGCGCGCCTCGAGCTGGAACGCGCCCCCGCCAATCCCCCGGCCCCCGGCGACACCTTCACCATCACCGCCGGCTGCGACCGCCAGTTCACCACCTGCCGCGACAAGTTCGCCAACGCGGAAAACTTCCGCGGCTTCCCCCACATGCCCGGCAACGATTTCGTCATCAGCTACCCCAACAAGGACGACCCCAACAACGACGGCGGCAGCATGAACCTGTGATTGACGCGGGCGGAGCAGGCATGCTATTTGTTACCCAACAGGTAACAGCGGCGGCAGGATGGACATATATTTCGCCAATCGCAAGCTGCGGCGCAGACTCGGGAACGAGCGGGAGATGAACAAGGCCTATGGCCGTCTTGCCGGAGCCTTGCGGCGGCGGCTGGCGGTGCTGGCGGCGGTCAAGAACCTCGGCGAGGTGCCGATGTCTCCTCCGGAGCGTTGCCATGCGCTCAAAGGCGAATTGGCGGGATATTTCGCCGTGGACATCAGCCGTAACTGGCGGCTGATTTTCCGCCCGGCGCACGAGCCAATGCCCACGTTGCCGGATGGCGGCCCCGATCTTTGCGCGATAACCGCAATCGAGGTCGTGGATGTAACCGATTATCACTGAACGGCGCGGCAAGGAGCACGAGAGATGGACAAGGCTCGCTTTTCACCCGATTGGGCCGTGCATCCCGGCGAGGTGCTGGCGGAGCACATGCGGGCTAACGGCCTGACACAGGCGCAACTGGCGCGCCAGGCCGGGCTGAGCAGGAAGCTGATATGCGACATAGTGCATGGCAACAACCCGGTGACGGCGCGCACCGCCTTGCGGCTCGAGAAGGTTCTCGATCTGAGCGCCGAAAGCTGGTTGCGCTTGCAGAACCAGTGGGATCTGCATCAGGCGCGGCAAGAGCAGGCCGCCTGAAGCATCTGTCCGGAAATACATGAAGACGATGCCCCGGTATCAGCCGGGGCCATGCTCCATCACCGCCCCGCTCCCCCGCCCAGCTACTTGTTCACAATCCTGGGTGGTTGGGCGGGGGCGCGGGGCGGTGGGCGGCGCAGCATGAATCACCGACCGTCCCGCTCCCCCGCCCGACCACTTGCCCACAATCCTGGGTGGTTGGGCGGGGGCGCGGGGCGGTGGGCGGCGCCAAGGAATGAAAACCTCGATGAACACCATGAACAAAACCGCCATATCCGCCCGCGTCGTCGCCGAGGCGCGGGAATGGCTGGGCACGCCTTATGTGCATCAGGCCAGTTGCAAGGGCGCGGGCTGCGACTGCCTCGGCCTCATTCGCGGCGTGTGGCGCGCCGTCATCGGCCCGGAGCCGGAAAG
>CAZXTT010000341.1:0-14078 GCA_964643775.1 uncultured Rhizobiaceae bacterium
CTCGCCGGCGGTGGAACCCTTGATTACGTCAGGGCCACCAACCAGAAAACCAGGATACAAAACAGCATCGACAATGCCGTTCTTGGCGCCGTCGCCTCGGTAAACGCCAACGACTACCGGTCTGCCGCCGATTACGAAAAAGCCCTGACCAAGAAGATAGCATATTGGCTCAGGGCCAACCTCGACATGAAGAATCTTGCCGTCTCCAGCGACGGCTCCTCTATTCGCGGTGGCACCAAGGGCAGCCTGAAACTGACGGCCATAAAGGTTGCGACCAACGAGAAAACCGGCACCGTGGATGTCTCGGTCAGGGCATTGCATAAAACGACCTTCCTGAACCTGATCGGCATCAGGGTTCTCGATGTGAGCTCGAGCACCCAGGTGAAGCGCTCCTACAATGAAGAGGCGGCAACGGAAATCGTTCTCGCCCTCGACGTTACCGGCTCCATGAGTGGTTCCAAGCTGTCGGAGCTCAAGCGCGCGGCCAATGGCTTCATAGATTCGCTGAAGGCGGAAATGACCAAGACCAAAAACCGGGTCAAGTTCAAGGTCGGCATCGTCCCTTTCTCGCAATACGTCAATGTCGGCACGCAATACCGCAATGCCCTGTGGATAGACGTGCCGCCCAATCGCTACATCCAGAGACGCTCATGCGGCTTCCGGTGCTGGAGCACATGCGCCAGATACAGATACAGGCGCCGCTGCTGGTGGACCGGCGGCGGCGATTGGGGAGTGCGCCGCAGGATCTGCCGCAATATCCGCTATTGCGTGAGTTACAAGCGCCGCTGTGGCAGGCGCTGCTATACATACACCCGCAATGTGTATTGGCAGGGGTGCGTTGGTTCGCGCAACTATCCGTATAACACCACCGACAGCGCATACAATTTATACAAGGTTCCCGGCGTGATGAACTACACCAGAGACAACCGCCGCTGGAACTATTGCCCGTCACGGCCGGTAACGCCCCTGAAGAGCCTGGAAAGCAACGGCAACGTATGGGCCCTGAAGAGAGACATCAACCGCCTTTACGCCAGCGGCAGCACCTATATACCCGCCGGGCTGTCATGGGGCGCGCGCCTGCTTTCGCCACAGGCCCCGTTCGGCCAGGGCGCAAGCTATGCCGACGTCAAGGACAAAAACATACGCAAGGTGCTGGTGCTGATGACCGACGGCGTGAACACGGTTTCGCCCACCTACCCCGACCATGCCGGCTATAGCAGATCTATCGCCGACAGTCTCACCAGGCGGTTGTGCAAGAAGATAACCGCCAACAACCCGGTCACCGGCAAGCCCTACGCCGACATAATAACCGTCACCTTCGACGTGCGTGACAGTGGCGTCAAGGATATGCTGAAGAAGTGCGCCACCCTTGGTTCCTTCGACGCCGGGCGCGGAGGCCTGAACGAGGTGTTCAAGTCCATAGGCAAGAAGCTGGCCAAGCTGCACCTCTCCAAATGATCATCACGCTGGCGGCATGCCGCCGCTCAGGCCGGGCCTTTCATGGCCCGGCCTTTTTTGTTGCGCCGGGCGAAAAGAGCCGCCATATGGGAAACTGCGCGGCTCTGGCGATATGATGGCCGAACGGGAAGCATTCCCGTCCGCCTGAGCAATGATCACCCCTCATGCCACGGATCGGATTCATGTCCGCGAGCATATCAGTTGAACGGCTCTTCAAGTCCTTCGGTGGCGTCCATGCCGTCCATGACTGCACCCTGCGCGTCGAGGCGGCTTCCATCACCGGCCTCATCGGGCCCAACGGGGCGGGCAAGACCACCCTGTTCAACATGGTGGCCGGGGCTCTCATTCCCGATTCCGGGCGCATCATGCTCGGCGGGGAGGACATAACCGGCTGGCCCGCCCACCGGTTGTTTCACGCCGGGGTGGTGCGCACTTTCCAGATAGCCCACGAATTCTCCGCCATGACGGCGCTGGAGAATCTGATGATGGTGCCCGCCGGACAGCCCGGTGAATCGTTGAGCGCCGCCTGGTTGCGCCCGTCACTGGTGCGCTCCCACGAGGCAAGGGTGCGCTCGCGCGCCATGGAAGTGCTGGATTTCCTCGGGCTTTCCCATGTCGCGGGCGAGCTGGCGGGCAACCTCTCCGGCGGCCAGAAGAAACTGCTGGAGCTGGGGCGGACGATGATGAGCGAGGCGCGGGTGGTGCTGCTCGACGAGATAGCCGCGGGCGTCAACCGCTCCCTGCTGAAGAAACTGGTGGAGGCGATAAGGCGCCTCAACCGCGAGCAGGGATACACCTTCTTCATCATAGAGCATGACATGGACCTGATCGCCGAGCTGTGCGAGCCGGTGATCGTAATGGCGCAGGGATCGGTGATGCGCACGGGCTCGATGGACGAGCTGCGCAATGACCCGCGCATAATAGAGGCCTATTTCGGCGGCCCTGCTCCCGGGGCATCCCCCGCCCCTTCATCCGCCACCTCCACGGAGGGCGCGCCATGAGCTTCCTGGAGATGCGCGATGTATATGCCGGTTATGGCGGCGGGGCCGATATCCTCAAGGGCCTGTCGCTGTCGCTGGAAAAGGGCCGCATCGGGGTGATCGCCGGGCCCAACGGGGCCGGCAAGTCAACGGCGCTGAAGGCCATCTTCGGCCTGCTGCGCGTGCGCAAGGGGAGCATTCTCGCCGATGGCCGCGAGATAACCAACCAGCCGCCGGAAAAGCTGGTGCGGCTCGGGCTTTCCTTCGTGCCCCAGGAGCGCAACGTCTTTCCCTCGCTGAGCGTGCTGGAAAACCTGGAGATGGGAGCCTTCATCCGCGATGATGACTTTTCCGCCCAGATCGAGGAGATCTTCGGCTTCTTTCCGCCCCTGCGCGACAAGGCCAATCAACCGGCCGGCGAGCTTTCCGGCGGCCAGCGCCAGATGGTGGCCATGGGGCGGGCCCTCATGTCGCGCCCATCCCTGCTGCTGCTGGACGAACCTACCGCCGGGCTGTCGCCCAGGTACATGAGCGACATATTCTCGCGCGTCACCGCCATCGGCAGGTCGGGGGTGACCATCCTGATGGTGGAGCAGAACGCCCGCCAGGCGCTGGCCATAGCCGACAGCGGCTTCATACTGGCCGGTGGGCGCACCCTGCATAGCGGCACGGGGGAGGAATTGCTGGCCGACCCGCAGGTGGCCAGGAGCTTCCTTGGAGGGGGCGGCGAATGAACGAACTGGTGTTCTTCATCAACAAGGCGGTGATTTCCGGGCTGGTGACCGGATCCATCTACGCCATGGGGGCGGTGGGGGTGACGCTGATATTCGCCATATTGCGCTTTGCCCACTTCGCCCATGGCGACCTGATGACCCTTGGCGCCCTCATCGCCTATGCCCTCACCCTCGCCTTTCCCCATGCCGGGGCGCTCGTTGGCCTGCCCTCGGCCTTCGTGCTGCTGCCGCCGGCCATGGTGATCACCGCCACGGTATCCATATGGCTGGACGGCCGCTTCTACAGGCCGCTGCGCGAGCGCAACGTAAAGCCGGTGGTGCTGGTCATGGCCTCCATCGGCGTCACCCTGATGATTCAGGGACTGATCAGGCTGTTCGCCGGCACCGGGGCGCGCAGCATGTTCATCGCCGAACACAAGGACATATTCCGCTTCGGGCTGCCCTTCGAGCTGGCGCGGCGCAAGATCGTCATCAGCGAGCCGCAGGTGCTCATAATCATCTTCGCGGCGGCGGCGGTATTCGCCCTGCACTGGTTCCTCACCCGCACCCGCACCGGCAAGGCCATGCGGGCGATGAGCGACAATCCCGACCTGGCGCGGGTTTCCGGCATAGCCACCGGCAAGGTGGTGCGCGTCACCTGGCTGATCAGCGGCTCGCTGGCCGCCGCGGCGGGCACCCTGCTGTCGCTCGACGTGGCGCTCAAGCCCGACATGAGCTTCAACATCCTGCTGCCCATTTTCGCCGCCGCCATAAGCGGCGGCGTCGGCCAGCCATACGGGGCCATAGCAGGCGGCTTCCTGGTGGGGTTCGCGGAAACCCTGTCGGTGTTCAACTGGGCGCTGCTGTTGCGGCCGCTGGAGCGGCTCAGCGGCGGGCTGATAGAGATTCCGGCGCGGCTGTCCTTCGTGGCCGCCGAATACAAGCTCACGGTGCCCTTCGTCATCCTTGTGCTGGTGCTGGTGTTCCGTCCCACCGGTATATTCCGCGGGAAGGTGCTGTGATGAAGATGCGCCGC
This sequence comes from uncultured Rhizobiaceae bacterium, assembly GCA_964643775.1. Taxonomy (GTDB): domain Bacteria; phylum Pseudomonadota; class Alphaproteobacteria; order Rhizobiales; family Aestuariivirgaceae; genus Thermopetrobacter. The sequence goes on from CAZXTT010000341.1 coordinate 4,188, forward strand.
GAAATATTGCTGGCGGCCCTGCTGGGCCTCGCGTATCTGGCCGCCTTCGCCGCATTCGGCCCCGCCTATGGCCTGCGCATGAGCGTCGAGGCCCTGTGCTATGCGCTCATCGCCCTGGGGCTCACCGTGCAATGGGGCTATGCCGGGCTGTTCAATGCCGGGGTAATGGGCTTCATCGCCATCGGGGCCTTCGCAAGCATGGTGGTATCCTTCCCGGTCAACGACAGGTTCTGGAATTCCGACATGCCGGAACGGCTGGCCATGGTCATCGGCGTGGCCGCCGCCGGCGGGCTGCTCACCTGGGCGATCATGCGATGGATGAAAAAGGGGCGCTTGCGCGCCCTGCTAGCGCTGATGAGTGGCGCCGCCACCTGGCTTGCCGCATCGTCCATGCTCGATCCGCTGGCCCGTGACATAGAGCACAAGGCCGGGTTCATCGGCGGACTGGGAATGCCGGTGCTGCTGGGATGGGCGGCAGCGGGGGCGGCGGCGGGGCTGCTCGCCTGGGCAGTGGGGCGCGTGTGCCTCGGCCTGCGCTCCGACTACCTGGCCATCGCCACCCTGGGCATCGCCGAGATCATCAAGGCCCTGCTCAAGAACGCCGACTGGCTGACCCGCGGCACGCTCACCGTGTCCCCCCTGCCCTGGCCCCTGCCGGGAGCGGGCGAAATCGGCTTCATTGCCGCCCGTTCCGCCTGGCTGGCGCTCATGGCAGTCATGGTGGTTTTCTCGTGGTGGCTCATGCAGCGCGCCTGGGCGGCTCCCTGGGGGCGCATGATGCGCGCCATTCGCGACAATGAGGCAGCGGCCGCCGCCATGGGCAAGGACACCACCAGCCGCAGGCTGGAGATTTTCATCCTCGGCTCGGTGTTCATAGGCGTGGGCGGCGCGGCGCTGATAACCTTCACCGGCGTTTTCGATCCTTCCGGCTTCCTGCCGCTCAATCATACCTTCCTGGTGTGGGTGATGATCATCCTTGGCGGGGCCGGCAACAACAGCGGCGCCATATTCGGCGCCCTGCTGGTTTACGTGGTGTGGGTGATGTCGGAACCGGCCGCCCTGCTGCTGTTTCAGGGCATCGAAAGCCTCGCCGCCAACTGGCCGCTCATCGACCTGCCGGATAACCTGCAGTCACGGGCCCTGCAGGCGCGGGTCTTCACCATCGGCCTGACCATAACCCTGGTGCTGCGCTTCGCCCCCGACGGCCTGCTGCCGGAAAAACCACCAAAAGCCGAATGACCGGTTTACCGCTTTTTCACTCATTCCACCCATAATTGCCGAAGTTTTCCCCGCCCATGACAAGTTGACCGGTGACCATGATGAAAAACTCCACCAAGACATCGGTGTTCAGGAAGATGCTGGCCGACGATGGGGGGAACATGATACTGGAATACGGACTCTTCATAAGCACACTTATGCTGTTTCTTATTATCACCATGCCGAATATATCAGATGCACTGAAAGAGACTTTCAGTAAAATCAGCAAGTCAGCCCATAACATAACAAAATAAAAGTCATGGACATTAATTGCTCTCCGCCTAAACATCGATAACAAATTATTAAATTAAGTAGATCTTTCCATTAATGGCAGCAGAGATACATATTTTTCACCCAATTCATCATGAAAAATATGCGCACATGCAATGACATTGCATGACCTGGCACACAAAAACACCCCCCTCACTCCGCCACCGCCGCATTTGCGCTTTGACCGCGGCTTTGCTATTGCCCGTCGGGAACTTCCACTCACCCGACAGGACAGGCTTTCATGATACCTCGTTATTCACGGCCCGAGATGGCCGCCATCTGGTCGCCGGAGACGAAATTCCGCATCTGGTTCGAGATCGAGGCCCACGCCGCCTCCGCCCAGGCCGAGCTGGGGGTTATCCCGAAGGAAGCGGCGGAGGTCATCTGGGAGAAAGGCTCGAAGGCCGAATTCGACGTGGCGCGCATCGACGAGATCGAGCGCGAGGTCAAGCACGACGTCATAGCCTTTCTCACCCACCTGGCAGAGATCGTGGGCGAGGAGGCGCGCTTCGTCCACCAGGGCATGACTTCCTCGGACGTGCTCGATACCTGCCTCAACGTGCAACTGACGCGCGCCGCCGACATCCTGCTGGAGGACATCGACAAGGTGCTGGCGGCGCTGGAGAAGCGCGCCTTCGAGCACAAGGATGACGTATGCATCGGCCGCAGCCACGGCATCCACGCCGAGCCCACCACCTTCGGCGTCAAGCTGGCCGGTTTTCATGCCGAGTTCTCCCGCGCCCGCGAGCGCTTGCAAATGGCCCGCGACGAGGTGGCCACCTGCGCCATCTCCGGGGCGGTTGGCACCTTCGCCAACATCGACCCGTTCGTCGAGGAATACGTGGCGGAGAAACTGGGGCTGAGGCCGGAGCCGGTATCGACGCAGGTCATCCCGCGCGACCGGCACGCCATGTTCTTCGCCGCGCTGGCCGTCGTCGCCTCTTCCATCGAGCGGCTGGCGGTGGAGATCCGCCACCTGCAGCGCACCGAGGTGCTGGAGGCGGAGGAATATTTCTCGCCCGGCCAGAAGGGCTCCTCCGCCATGCCCCACAAGCGCAACCCGATACTCACGGAGAACCTCACCGGGCTGGCGCGGCTGGTGCGCATGAGTGTCATCCCGGCGCTGGAGAACGTCGCCCTGTGGCACGAGCGCGACATCTCGCATTCCTCCGTGGAGCGCGGCATAGGCCCGGACACCACGGTGACCCTCGACTTCGCCCTCAACCGGCTGGCCGGGGTGATGGACAAGCTGGTGGTCTACCCGGAGAACATGAAAAAGAACCTCGACCGGCTGGGCGGGCTGATCCACTCGCAAAGGGTGCTGCTGGCGCTGACCCAGGCAGGCATGAGCCGCGAGGAAGCCTATCGCGCCGTGCAGCGCAACGCCATGCCGGTGTGGCGCGGCGAGGGCGAGTTCCTGCCGCTGCTGAAGGCCGACGAGGAGGTGAGCAAATATCTCTCCGGCGAGCAACTGGAGGAGCTGTTCGACCTCGCCTACCACACCAAGCACGTGGACACCATCTTCAAGCGCGTCTTCGGGCGCGCCTGAGGAAAGGACACGCCGCTTTCGCTGGCCTGATATATTCATCACCAAGGCCTATTCATCACCAAGGCCTGCCGCTCACAGGCCATGAAGGCCGTGGCTGAGAGAAAAAGCCATCCGCCGCGGAGCGGGTGGCTCTTTTTCTTGATTAGCGTTATGCATGGCTGTATATTGCGCCCATGGGCAAGAGTGACGGCAAATCCCCCTATCGCCTGCATGGGCGGGTGTGGATCGATGGGCCTGATGGCGACACCTTTCTCGGTTTCGGGCGGGTGGTGTTGCTGGAGCGCATTGGCGAGCATGGATCCATATCCGCCGCGGCGCGCTCCATGAACATGTCATACCGCCATGCCTGGGATCTGGTGGATTCCATGAACAGGCAGGCCCCGCGCCCGCTGGTGGAGTCGAGGGCCGGCGGCAAGGGCGGCGGCGGGGCGCGCCTGACCAGCGCCGGCAAGCGCGCCGTGGAGATTTTCTGGAGCGCCTGGAATGATTTCAAGGAATTTGAAAAGAAGCGCTCGCAAGACATTGATTTTTAGTCTCTGCTTGTGCGCAACACTCTCCCCGGCCATAATCTCCCGCAAGGCCGCGGCGGACGAGGCGCGCATTGCCGTGGCCAGCAATTTCCTCAAGCCCGCGCGGCGGCTGGGCGCGGCGCTGGCCGCTTCCGGCCCGCACCGGGTGAGCTTCTCCTTCGCCTCCACCGGCAAGCTGTTCGCCCAGGTCATGGGCGGCGCGCCCTTCGACGCCTTTCTCGCCGCCGACGCCGGGCGCCCGCGCAAGCTGGAACAAGCAGGCCGCGCCCTGCCCGCCACGCGCTTCACCTATGCGCTGGGCAGGCTGGTGCTGTTCAGCCCCCTGCCCTCGCTGGTGGACGGCGAAGGCGCCATCCTGCGCAAGGGAAACTTCCGCCGCCTGGCCATGGCCAACCCGCGCCTTGCCCCCTACGGGAGGGCGGCGCGGCAGGTCCTGGAGAAAATGGGCCTGTGGCAATCCTTGCAGCCGCGCCTGGTGTTCGGCGAGAACATCGGGCAGGCCTTTCACTTCCTGCGCTCGGGGGCCGCGCCGCTGGGGCTGGTGGCGCGCTCGCAGGTCGCCGGCATGGCCGGGTCGCGCTGGCTGGTGCCGCGCCACATGCACGCGCCGATAGCCCAGCAGGCGCTGTTGCTGCGCGACAACACTGCGGCGCGGGCCTTCCTCGCCCTTCTGCGCTCGCCGGAGGGCAGAAAGATAATCGCCGGGCACGGGTATGATCTGCCATGAGCCTCGCGGAGAACGATATAGCCGCCCTGTGGGTGACCCTGCGGCTGGCCGCCGTGACCACCGTGGCGCTGCTCGTCATCGGCGCGCCGCTGGCCTGGTGGCTGGCGCGCTCGCGGGCGCGCGGGAAGTTCCTCGTCGAGGCGGCGGTGTCCCTGCCGCTGGTGCTGCCGCCCACGGTGCTGGGGTTCTACCTGCTGCTGCTGCTCGGCGCGGGAGGGCCGCTGGGCCCCGAATACGCGCTGGCCTTCACCTTCGGCGGGCTGGTCATCGGCTCGTGCGTCTATTCCCTGCCCTTCGCCGTGCAGCCCATGCGCGACGCCTTCGCCGCCATTCCGCCGCGCACCCTGGAGGCGGCGGCGACGCTGGGGGCGGCCCCGCGCGATGTCTTCTTCTCCGTCATCCTGCCACAGGCGGCGGGCGGCATGATGACCGCCATGGTGCTGACCTTCGCCCACACGCTGGGGGAATTCGGCGTCGTGCTGATGATAGGCGGCAACATACCGGGCAGCACCCAGGTGCTGTCCATCGCCATATACGACCACGTGGAGGCGCTGGAATACGGCCAGGCGCACGTGCTCTCCGCCCTGCTGCTGGCGCTGTCGTTCATCATGCTGGCGGCCATATACGCCCTGCGCCACAGGCGCCGCGGCTCCGGCGGAGGCATGGATGACGGTGGTGGCGGTGGTGACGGTGGCGGCGGGAGGCTGGCATGATCGAAAGCCGCTTTCACATAAGGCGGGCCGGCTTCGCGCTGGATGTCGGCGAGGCTTTCCCGGCCAGCGGCATAACCGCCCTGTTCGGCCCCTCCGGCTGCGGCAAGACCACCTGGCTGCGCGCCATCGCCGGGCTGGAACGCGCCGCCGGCGGCCTGTGCCGGGTCAACGGCGAGACGTGGCAGGACGGAGAGACCTTCCTGCCTCCCCACAGGCGGCCCATCGGCTATGTCTTCCAGGACGCGGCGCTGTTTTCTCACCTGAGCGTGCTGGACAACCTGAAATACGGCCTCGAGCGCACGCCCGCGGAGCGGCGGCGGGTGAGCCTCGATGAGATCATAGACATGCTGGAGCTCGCCCCCCTGCTGGAGCGCTCGACGGAGGCCCTCTCCGGCGGCGAGGCGCAACGGGTGGCCATGGGCCGCGCCCTGCTCACCTCGCCGCGGCTGCTGCTCATGGACGAGCCGCTGTCGGCGCTCGACGCCGCGGCGCGGCGGGCCATCCTGGGGCTGCTGGAGAAGCTGCGGGAGCAACTGCCGGTTCCCGTCATATACGTGTCGCACTCGCGCGACGAGGTGGCGCGGCTGGCCGATCACCTGGTGCTCATGGAGGATGGCCGGGTCACCGCCCGTGGGCCGCTGGGCGAGCTGTGGGTGCGCCCGGAGGTGGCCGGCGCCCACGGCGGGGCGGCCTCGGCGGTCATCGAGGCGCGCGTCGAGGGCCATGACGAGGAGTGGCACCTGACGCGGCTGAAGTTCACCGGCGGCCATATCCTCACCGCCCGCGCCGAACGCGCCTTTGGCGAGCGGGCGCGGCTGCGCGTAATGGCGCGCGATGTTTCCATCACCCTCGAGCGCCAGAGCGGCACCTCGATACTCAACATATTCCCGGCGGTGGTCGAGGAACTGACGGAGCTTTCCGCCTCGCAACTGCTGGCGCGGCTGGACGTCGGCGGCGACAAGCTGCTTTCGGCCATCACCCGCAAGTCGGCCAGCGCGCTGGGGCTGGCCCCCGGCAAGCGGGTCTATGCCCAGGTGAAGGCGGTGGCGCTCTTGTAATCGCGCCCTTGACGAAAGCGCGCGGGGGCACAATAAGAAAGGCGCTTGCCCCTGTGGCGGAATTGGTAGACGCAGCAGACTCAAAATCTGCCGGCCTCACGGCCGTGCCCGTTCGAGTCGGGCCAGGGGCACCAAAGCAGAGCCGGATTTTGAAATCTGGTCTAAGACCCTGAAAGGCAAAGCCGTTTTTGGTGTTCGAAAGCCTGTCAAACGGTGGTATGCCATTTTCTCCGAAAACGCCAGTCTGAGCACTCCCACAAACTCAACCACAGCAACGAGCATAATTTTTGTGGTTTTCAGATTGTTGATACATGTCGATATGCAAAAAACTAGCGGATTGCCGACGAACGCAAGATGTGTTTTTCCAATCTTAGCAAGGGGAACCCGCTGCGCGTCCCCCGTTGCATCCCCTCCGGCCATTGGCTTCTCATCAGGACGTAAAGCCCATCAAGAAGCCACAAACCGTATCGCCGGTTAATCACTCAAAAAATATATTGCCTTCACTGTATCAAATATGATACACTACTTCATATGGTACAGGAAGATGACGCACAGCCATCGACTAAAATACCTCTTGTCTTTTATCGCAGCGACAATGGGGATGAGCCGGTTCGGGACTGGCTTTTGGAGCTGGATAAGGAAGACCGGCATATTGTTGGTTATGACCTTATGAAAGTTCAGTTTGGCTGGCCTGTTGGTATGCCTCTTTGCCGTTCTCTCAAAAATGGCCTTTGGGAGGTACGCAGCGACATATCAGATGGCAAAATTGCCCGCGTTATCTTCTTTTTTGCAGATGGTGAACTGGTCGCCCTGCATGGCTTTGTCAAGAAGACACAGAAAACGCCAAAACAGGATATTGACAAGGCCCTCAAACGGAAAAAGGAGTATATATCATGAGCAAGAAAAGCAAGAACAAAAACAGAGGAACCAGCCTTGATGAATTACTGGTCGAGGAGGGCGTGTTTGAGGATTTTCAAACCGCCGCCATCAAGGAAGTCATTGCCTGGCAGCTGGCGGAGGAAATGAAGGCCAAAAACATCACCAAAACCGCCATGGCCAAAATGATGAACACCTCCCGCGCCCAACTCAACCGCCTGCTCGACCCGAAGGATAAAAATGTTACCATCCAGTCCCTGCAACGCGCCGCCGCCGCAGTTGGCAAAAAGCTGACGATAGGGTTGGGTTGATTGTGCTTCGCCTAAAATATATCATTTACCCATGTTAAAAACGCTAAAACTCAAATCTCCTTCTGCACTTGGTCAGTCGCCATTGTCGCTGCCTCTTAAACCATCAGTGACAATTTTTGTTGGCCCGAATAATTCTGGTAAAAGTCTACTGCTGAATGAACTTACAAATTTCTGTCAAGCAGGTTTAATAGGGGATCACACGCTTATTCTGGACAGAATACATGTTAATAGTGTTGATCGAGAGACAGCAGAAGCGGACTATGAAAAAATAAAAAGAAAAGCAGGTATTGGTGAAAAAATAAATTCTGGGCGTTTTCATGTAGAAATAAATGGTCGTAATATATTAGTCAATAAAACCGATTGTTTTCTTGCTCGAGAAAAACCAAATGAAGGAGATAATATTCGATATTTCAGCCAATATTATCTTGCCCCTCGAACCCTTAGCCTGAATGGACAGGCTCGCATGACCCTTCTTAATAGCAGCCCGATGGGTGATTTGAAAAATCCATTAACCCCAATGGGAAAAATATTTACTGACGACCTCAAAAGAGAGAAATGGCGCAATATAATCCATGATGCTTTCGGACTATATCCAGGAATAGATGCAACTCATGGTGGGAAGCTATCTGTTAGATTTGGGAAAACTTCACCTGCTGATGAACGAAGTCTTGGAGACGCCAATATAAATTGGATGAAGGCGGCTCGTTCATTAAATGAGGTTAGTGATGGAGTCAATGCCTTTACTGGAATGTTACTACAGATATATGCCGGAGACCCTGAAGTCATTCTTATTGATGAACCCGAGGCGTTCTTGCACCCCTCTCTTGCTCGCATGCTTGGCAAGGAGCTGGCAAGTGCAGCCCTTACCGAAAGCAAGTATGTGTTCGTTGCCACGCATAGTGCAGAGTTTGTCATGGGGGCCATTCTATCAGGAGCGGACGTCAATATTATCCGATTGACCTATGATAATAACAATGATGTGGCTACAGCCCGTTTGCTTCCAAGCGAAGAACTCAAGCAACTTATGAATGATCCGATGCTGAGGTCTGTTGGAGTTCTATCCGGGCTTTTCTTCCAAAATGTTATTGTGACAGAGGGAGATAGCGACAGGGCGTTTTATCAGGAAATCAACGAACGACTGACAGCTGAGGGGGATAGCCGCGCTATTCCTCATGCCCTGTTTTTGAATGCAGGTAACCATCAGACAATCCCCAGCATTATCACGCCACTACGAAAGTTGGGCATTCCCGCAGCAGCTATTTATGATCTGGATGTCATTAAACTTGGGAAACAGGAGTGGAAAAAAAACTTGGAGCTTCTTCGATGCCAGAGGCTCAACATGATAGCAATGAAAGCCTCCGAAAAACTGTTTTTGATGCGTTAAAAGCATCTGCCCCCGAAGGGACTACAAATCCAGAAGACTACTTCAAACGAAATGGCGGTATTAATGTTTTGGGCAGAGCTGATAAAGAAACAGCCAATAATTTTTGCGATGAGCTTGAAAAATACGGCATGTTTCTTGTTCGTTGTGGAGAAGTTGAGGCATGGCTTAAAAGCCTTGGCGCTCCCTCAAAAAGCAATGGATGGCGTGCTGCTATATTTAAAGCAATGGGTAGTGACCCAAAGGATGAAAATTATGTAAAACCAGAAAAAGGGGATGTCTGGGATTTTATTGGAGATGTTTCAAAATGGCTAAAGAACCCAAAACGTAAGGGAATTCCTGAATAAGTATCAATCTTCAGGGAATTGGCCTCCCAAGATCAACATCTGGACACCTCCGGAAACTGGCCATTTTGGGCGTTATGTGATTCACTCCCCCATGAGAGTCACTGAATCGCCTGGGAGGTGCCCAGCTCTTTGCGCGGCTTAATGAGGCGATCAGTGCGGCGGGCTTTCTGCCCATGGGTGGCCAGATCGTCGATGCCACGCTGGTTGCCGCCCCCAAACAGCGCAATACGGATGATGAGAAGGCCGACATCAAGGCCGGGCGCACGCCACGGGAATGGAAGGACAAGCCTGCGAAGCTGCGCCAGAAGGACACGGATGCCCGCTGGACGGTGAAATTCGCCAGGGCGCGGGAGCGTGCGGACGGCCAGCCGCTGCCGGACATCGCCATTCCTTTTTTCGGCTACAAGAACCACATCAGCATAGACCGGCGGCATGGGATTATCCGCCGCTGTGTGACCACGGATGCCGCCGCTCATGATGGAGCGCGCCTGCGCGAGGGCTTGATCGATGCGGCCAACACGGCCTCTGATGTGTGGGCGGACACGGCCTATCGCTCGCGGGCCAACGAGGAGTATCTCAAGCGCCACGGCAAGCGCAGCCGCATTCATCACAAGAAGCCCAGGGGCAAGCCAATGCCGCAGAATGTGGCGCGGGGCAACGCGGCGAAATCGAAAATCCGCGCCAAGGTGGAGCATGTATTTGCCGAGCAAAAGAGCCGCATGGGGCTGTTCATCCGCACCATCGGCATAAGACGCGCCGAGGCGGTCATCATGCTGGCCAACATGGCCTACAACATGAAGCGATGGTGCTGGCTCAACAGGCGAAGTGCGCCCGCATGAAGCCAATAAGGCCCGAAAAAGCGTGCTGGATGG
>CAZXTT010000342.1:0-2253 GCA_964643775.1 uncultured Rhizobiaceae bacterium
CGCATTCACGCCGCAACTGGGCGAACACCCGGTAGCGGCCTTCCCTGTGGAGATCCTCGATGGCCTTGCGGAAGATGCGTTTGTATTCTGGCGCGCTCATGTGACTGCTTCCCCTGCTCTACACCGGTCACTGACTGCCACAATAGCGGATGACTTGGCTTTTTTAAGCAATTTTCACCGGTGAAGTTAATTCCGGCGCGGAAGGCGAATTCCCACGCCACATGGACTTCGCGGCTCGCATCATCACGATATCGTGAACAAGCCGGCCCGGACGAGTTAAATCGCGTTCATGACCGGCTTTTAAGGTTTTTCGTTTTCTTGCAGTTTTGACGGCAAAATGCAAATTTGCCGCGGGCGCGCACTGGCGCGGAAAGGATGGCCACGGGAGCCCGACAGCATGGCCCATGCCGGCAAGGTGATAATCCACTACGATGAAATCGCCCTCAAGGGCGGGCGGCGCAAGCAGTTCGAGCAGCAACTGGTGGCGGCGCTCAACGGCTTTCTCAAGGCCGACGGCGTGCCCATGCGGGCGCGGCGCGACTGGGGGCGGATATTCATCGAGAGCATCGATGACGGCAGGGGCGGCGAGGCCGGCGAGCGCGGCTTCGCCCCCTTCGAGGAGGCATTGCGGCGGCGGCTGCGCCTCGTTCCCGGCATATCCAACTTCGGCTTCGCCCGCTCCGTGGGCAAGAGCGCCGATGAGCTGATGGCGCTGGCCCCGGAGCTGGCGGCGCGGGCCGCGGGCGGCACCTTCCGGGTGACGGCGCGGCGCACCGACAAGAGCTTCCCCCTGCGCTCGCAGGAGCTGGAGCGGCGGTTCGGGGCGGCCATGCTGCGGGCGCGGGAGGAGCCGGGCGATCTCAAGGTGTCGCTGAAGCATTTCGATCACGAGGTGAGGATCGAGGTGCTGGACAGCCAGATAGTGGCCTACGTCAAGGAGCGCGGCATCGGCGGGCTGGCGGTCTGCTCGTCGGGGAGGATGGTGTCGCTGCTGTCGGCGGGGTTCGATTCACCGGTGGCCTCGTTCATGATGATGAAGCGCGGGGCGCGGGTTCTGCCGCTGCACTTTCACTCCGTGCCGCTGACCTCCGACGAGCCGCTGGCGGCGGTGCATGACCTGTGCGGGCAGTTGAGCAACATACAGGGGCGGGTGAAGCTGGCGCTGGCGCCGGTGGCCGGCATACAGCGCCACCTGGAGGACGAGGCCCCGGAGCCGCTGCGCATCGTGCTGCTGCGGCGCAGCTTCATGCGCCTGGCCTGCCGTTACGCGGCCCGCAACGGGGCGCTGGCGCTGATAACCGGCGAGAGCCTGGGACAGGTGGCCTCGCAGACCGTGGAGAACATGCGGGCCACCGACGCGGCGGCGGAGCTGCCGGTGATGCGGCCCCTGTGCGGCCTGAACAAGACGGAGATAATAGACATCGCCCGGCGCATAGGCACCGAGGCCATATCGGCCCGCCCCTGCGAGGACACCTGCGCCCTGTTCGTCCCCAAGGCCCCGGAAACCAGGGCGCGGCTGGACAAGGTGCTGGCGGTGGAGGAGAAGCTGTCGCTGGCGGAACTGGAAAACGAGGCGCTGGACGGGCTGGAATACGCCCACTTCGAATGGGGCCGGGAGATGGAGGATTGAGGAGAGGCCGCGGCCAATCGCGGGAAAAGCGGCGGGATGGGTAATTCGGCACTGGCGTTATATACATTTTCGTAATATAGTTAGTGAGTTATTGCAAATTACCATGCCAGAGGGCATGAGCTTTGCGGCAAGGCGGGAATCGCGGCATAATTCCTGACGGAAAACGGGTGTATATTTGCATTTCGCACCCATGAATTGCATTTGCATCTTTGCGTGGACTTAAACCCCGCGCAATATCATGGAGAAGACAGGCTCATGTGGTGGCGCAGGTTATTATTCTTTCCTCCCCTCATCCTGGGGTTGGCCATTCTTTTCCTCGTGGTGGCCAACAAGCCCGCCCCGGCGCGCAAGCCCCCGCAGGAAGTGGCGCGCGCGGCAAGGGTGATGGAAGTGCGCGCGGTGCCGCTGCAGCCGCGCATCGCCGGCTATGGCGCGGTGCGCCCGGCGCATGCATGGAACGCCATCGCCCAGGTGGGCGGCAAGGTCATCTTCACCCATCCCGACCTGAAAAAGGGCGCCATCATCGAGGCCGGCACGGAAATCATCACCATCGCCCCGGATGACTACAAGCTGGCCATGGCCCAGGCCGAGGCCTCCATCCGCTCGGCCGAGGCCAAGCTGGC
>CAZXTT010000343.1:0-2594 GCA_964643775.1 uncultured Rhizobiaceae bacterium
GGCTTTCCCTACGCCAATGCCTTCGTCATAGACCTAGATCACGACAAGTGGGCGGGTAGCCCGGTGCGGGTGGTGACGCGGCGGGAGGCCCATCATGCCTGGGAGGCGCGCGGCGAGGCGCTGGCGAGGATAGAGCCCCTGATGCGGCAGTCGGAGATAGATGAGCTGCTCAACGGGCGGGTGTTGTTCCATGCCCCGCCATGGGAGGGGCTGGAGCCGGCGATGGAGGCCCGTTTCGTGCTGTGGCGTCATCAGCTTGGAAAGCCGCGATATACCTATACCATCAGGCTTGGCACCTTTGCACTGGCCGGGGGTGATTGCCAATATGGGCAGGTGGAAAGCCCCTATGGCTTCACTCTCGATCTGGTCGGCGTCAAGGCCGGCGGGGAATTGCGGCTATACGCCGACAAGACGGTGCCCAAGTCACGCCACTGCCCCCTGCAATACGCCATAGACCGCGTCATCCATTTCCGCCCCGCCAAGGGCAAGCCGCGCACGGTGATCGTCGTGCGCTATGGCTACTTGGCCTTCGAGGGGCTGGACGAGCGTTATCTGGTGGTGCCGGTGCAGTTGCCGGAATTGGGAAAGAACTGACCTGGCGGTTTCCCATGATCTCAGGGGCGCTGCCTCAGCAACACCCATATGGCGAAGGATTTCTTGTCCTGCATGGCGAGGGAAGAGAGCGCGCGTATGGCCTCTTCGGCGTAGAAAATATCCTGCTCCACGTTTGACAGGGTGAAGCAGGCCTCAGGGGCGTAATCCGCTTCGTGCCGTTTGTCCTGAAGCTGCACGAAAACTTCGCAAAAATGCTGAATTGCATCAGGGAAACTTTCCTGTATCAGCCTGCTGGCGCAGCGCTTCTTGCAGCTTCCGTGTTCGAGCGCGCGATAAACCTGCTTCCATGCCGGCTGATTGCGGTTGCTCCCCGTGCCGACAAGCGCATCCGCGCATAGCCGGCACAGGGCGTGAAATAGCGCATAATAGGCCGTGGAAACCGCGCGGCGCAGGTCGGACTGGCGCGGGCGTCCGCGAGAGCGCCCCCTGCTCAGCCGCTTGGCCGTGCGGATCAGGTCAAGCGGCTGCATCTCCGAGCTCTTCCACCTCGGAGGGGGTCATGAATGTGAAAATGGGGAAACGCCATTCATCGTCGAACCGTTTCGCAGCCTTGATGACCGCGTCCCACAGATTCAGCGCCTGCTTGGTTTTCACATCTTCATTATCACTGGCCAAAATGATGGTGATGCGAAAAACCGGATCGCCATCATGATCCACGTCCTCGCGCACCCTTACCTCCCGGATGCGGGCGGGCTTGAGGGTTTCCTCTATGGCCTTGCGGATGGCCTCGTCGCGTTTTGCCGTGTCGACGGTTTTCATGTCTGATCCTCGTGCGGTCCTTGGCGTCATAATGCCATATCCGCCGGTGCTTGTCAGGTCATGGCCTGGTCGAGGTCGGCTATTATGTCTTCCGGATCCTCTATGCCGATGGAGACGCGGATGGTTTCCGGGCCGGCTCCCGCCGCTGCCAGTTGCTCCTCGGTGAGCTGGGAGTGGGTGGTCGAGGCGGGATGGATGATGAGCGAGCGCACGTCGCCGATGTTGGCCAGATGAGAGAACAGCCTGACGTTGTTGACCAGGTGGACGCCGGCGTCATAGCCGCCCTTGAGGCCGAAGGTAAAGACCGCGCCGGCGCCATTGGGGCAGTATTTCCGGTGCAGCTCGTAATAGGGGCTGGATTCGAGGCCGGAATATTTCACCCACGCCACGCGCTCGTCGGCCTCCAGCCATTGGGCGACCTTCAGGGCGTTGTCGCAATGGCGCTGCATGCGCAGGGGCAGGGTTTCGATGCCGGTGAGGATGTTGAAGGCGTTTTGCGGCGCGATGGCCGGGCCGAGGTCGCGCAGGCCCAGCACGCGCGCGGCTATGGCGAGGGTGATGGGGCCGAAGGTCTCGAACAGCTTCAGGCCGTTGTATGAGGGGCTTGGCTCGGTGAGCAGGGGAAAGCGCCCGGAAGCGCCCCAGTCGAAATTGCCGCCGTCGATGATCGCCCCGCCCATGGAGTTGCCATGACCGGCCATGAACTTGGTGAGCGAATGGATGACCACGTTGGCCCCGTGCTCGATGGGGCGGATGAGGTATGGGCTGGCCATGGTGTTGTCGACGATCAGCGGCACGCCAGCCTCGCGGGCCACCGCGGCGATGGCCTCGATGTCGGTGACCTGCCCGGAGGGGTTGGCCAGGGATTCGATGTAGATGGCCCTGGTCTTGTCACTTATGGCGGCGCGGAAGCTTTCCGGGTCGTCGGCGTCGGCCCATGCCACGTTCCAGCCGAATGACCGGAAGGAGTGGTTGAACTGGTTGATGGAGCCGCCATAGAGCTGGCGGGCGGCCACGAACTCGTCGCCGGGCTGCATCAGGCAATGCATGACCAGCAACTGCGCGGCATGGCCGGAGGCCACGGCAAGGGCCGCCGAGCCACCCTCGAGGGCGGCGATCTTGCCCTCCAGCGCCTCCTGGGTGGGGTTCATGATGCGGGTGTAGATGTTGCCGAATTCCTTCAGCGCGAACAGGTTGGCGGCGTGCTCGCTGTCGCGGAA
>CAZXTT010000344.1:0-4239 GCA_964643775.1 uncultured Rhizobiaceae bacterium
GCGACAGGTGCAGCTTGACCAGCTTGCGGCCGATGTTGTCGAACACGTCGGAGAGGCCGCCCTGCTGGGCGTCGTAATGGCCCATGGTGGCGCATGACGCCAGCAGCTGCTTTATCTGCAGGTCGGAGGGCGAATTGCCCAGGTCGAAGCTGACGGTGATTATCTCGGCGTATTTCCTGCCGGTGCCGGGGTTGATCTGCCTGATGTTGTGACACAGCTTCTGCATGATCTGGTTGGCCTGCGAGCTGCTCACGCTGCACTGGGGGTGCTTGTTGTCGCCGGCGTATGGGCGGCAGGTATTGGCGCCGTCGGTCATCAGGACGATCACCTTGCGCACGTTCTTTTCCACCACGTCCTCGTCGCTGGCGCCCTGGTTGAACGGCTTGTGATGCGACAGCATGCGCCAGCCCCATGCCAGGCCGGCCGGTATGTAGGTCCAGCCATTGGCATTCATGTTGTTGATCTTGTTCTTGAGGGTGGTGAGCGACGAAGCATCCAGCTCGGTAAGGGGCGTCATGGTGGCGATTGACGACCCCCAGATGGGGGCATTGCCATAATAGAACATGGGAGCAATGGCCGGGGTCTTGTTCAGGTTGTGCCTGATGTCGGTCTTGTTGTCGGGATCGGGGCGGGAGCCCACCACTCCCTTCCACTTGACCTTCCGGCACCTCCACCACCAGTGGCCGCTGTATTGCCAGGCGCAGCGCCAGGCCTTGTTTCTGCCGGTCCACGGCCCGGCATCCAGCCATGGCTGGTTCTTCTTGTTCTTGCCGACATTGACATAGGACGTAAAGGGCACGATCCCCACCTTGATGGAGACGTTCTCGTTGCCCGGCGCGCTCTTCTTGGCGTAGAGGCTGTCGATGAATCCCCTGGCGGCCTGCTTCAGCTCGTTGATCTTGCTGCCGCTCATCGAGCCGGTGTTGTCCAGCACCAGCGCTATCTCCAGCGCCATTTCACCGGCGAAGGCCTGCTTGACCTGCGAACGGGCGGCAAGGAGCGCCTTGTCGAAGCCGATATACTTGAGAAAGATCATCTCATACTCGGCGCCGAGAACAGCCGATACCGTGCCCGCCTGGCTGTCAACCTGCAATGAAAGATCGACAAGGCGCAGCCGCCCGGCAGAGCCGCCGGAAATATGGCCGCTGTCGTCGATGGTCAGGTCACCCGCGTCAAGGTTGCTCGACAGCCACTTGCCCATTTGCTGGAGCAGCGCAGCCTTGTAGGCGTCAGGATCGTCATCGGACATGTCGCGCAGGGTGGAAACCGCGCCCAGCAGACCGGCATCCACCGCCGCCTGTATCCTGGCCTTGCTGTTGGTCAGGGAAACATAATCGACAACGCCCCCGGCGGCGACCAGCAATATGGGCAGCGAGATAGCTGTCAGGATGGAAATATTGCCTCGCTTGCAGGCAATGAGTTTTTTCAGGGCAGTCATTTTATTGCTCGCAACAGACATGACATGAATGATCAATGCCCATTATATCCTGGCTAGGTAAAATACTGTTTATTATTGAGGGGTTATTTATGACAAATTTTAGGGTCTGGACTCAATAAATGCATGGCGCCAGTTGCCGGAGAGAAAATCGGCATGGATCGAAAGGAGATGGAAAATGAAGCCCATACGGCTCATGCCGATTTTCTCTCCGGCAACCCTTCGGGCGTCAAATAGCCTGCATCTCAAGGGCTTTCTGTCCACCGGCATAGGGCCACTATTACCGGCGGACAAAAAGCCCTTGATATTTTGGCTATTTGACGCTGACATCCATGCATTTATTGAGACCAGACCCTAACATGACAAAAACCCCGAAAGGAACAACCTTCCGGGGTGAACAATGAAGCCATGATATCGTTCAACTTTCCGGCGGCAGTGCCTTTTCCAGCAGGCGCCTGGCGTTGGCCAGGTCGGCGAGCGCCAGTTTCAGCTCCTCCACCTGGGCCCTGCCCAGCACCGGCGGGCGCTCGGAATGTTCAACCGGGCTGGGAGCAGCCGCGGGCGGCCGGGAGACCGCCTTGCGCACCTGTTTGGGCAATGCCGCCTGTTCCACGTCCGCGGGCGGCGCCCCGGCGCTCACCTCGCCGCGGCCCACGGAAACGACATGCGCCACCCCCTTCTCGCGCAGGATCTTCTGCACGCCCTTGATGGTATAGCCCTCGCCGTAGAGCAGCTTGCGGATGCCGCGCAGCAGGTTGACGTCATCGGGGCGGTAATAGCGCCGCCCACCGGCCCGCTTCATGGGCTTTATCTGCGAAAAGCGCGTTTCCCAGAAACGCAGCACGTGCTGCGGCACGTCCAGTTCCTCGGCCACCTCGCTGATGGTGCGAAAGGCATCCGGCGATTTTTCCATGAGCCCGCTCCTCCATGCCGTAACGCCCGCAACACACCGGATTGAAAGCCCCAGCCCCTACTCCTCGCCGTTCACGCGCTTTTTCATTACCTGGCTGGCGCGGAAGGTAAGCACGCGGCGCGGTGTTATGGGGACTTCCTCCATGGTCTTGGGGTTGCGCCCCACGCGCGCCTTCTTGTGACGCACCTCGAAGGTGCCGAATGACGAGAGCTTGACCTGGCCTCCCGAAACAAGGGCATCGGCGATGGTATCCAGCACCATGCGCACCATGGCTGCCGACTCGGCGCGCGACAGCCCCACTTCGCGGTGCACGGCCTCGCTAAGGTCAGCACGCGTAATCGTTTTGCGACTCATCACAACCCCTCTTGAAGGCCCCTTACGGCCCCCTCCTGACGCTACCCGATCAATCCCCCGACAGCCGGGACATGCCCCCTGATTTTTCCGGGCAGATTAAAGGCTTGCCGGCGCAAGGTCAATAGATCAAAAGAAAGGCTTGTTATTTCTCAATAGCTTATAATTCGCAATAGAGATATTGACGCGCCTCCTACAGGCGCAGCAGCGACGCCCCCCAGGTGAAGCCGCCGCCCATTGCCTCCAGCAGCACCAGGTCGCCGCGCCGCGCGTGGCCGCCGCGCACCGCCTCGTCGAGGGCCAGCGGGATGGAGGCGGCCGACGTGTTGCCGTGCCGGTCGAGGGTGACGAATACCTTCTCCGGATCGATGCCGAGCTTCCTTGCCGTTCCCATGAGAATGCGGATATTGGCCTGATGGGGCACGAACAGGTCTATCTCCTCGCCCCGGACGCCGGCTTCTTCCATCACCTCCTCCATGACCTCGGCGATGCGCGTCACGGCATGGCGGAACACCTCGCGCCCCTTCATGCGCAGGTGCCCCACGGTGCGGGTGCTCGACGGGCCTCCGTCCACGTATAGCAGGTCGCGCTGGCGGCCGTCGGCATGCAGGCGCGAGATCAGAATGCCGCGGTCCCGCGCCGTTCCCTCGCCTTCGCCCGCTTCCAGCACCACGGCGCCCGCCCCGTCGCCGAACAGCACGCAGGTGGAGCGGTCGTTCCAGTCGAGAATGCGCGAGAAGGTTTCGGCCCCGATGACCAGCACCCGCTCGTGCTGGCCGCTGCGGATGAAGGCGTCCGCCGTGGTCAGGGCATAGACGAAGCCGGAGCACACCGCCTGCACGTCGAAGGCCGGGCTGGCGTTGGTGATGCCGAGATTGGCCTGCACGGTGGCGGCGGTGGCCGGGAAGGTCTGGTCCGGCGTCGAGGTGGCGACCAGCACCAGGTCGATGTCATCGGCCTTGCGCCCGGCGGCCTCCAGGGCCCTTTCGGCGGCGGCGGTGGCCAGGTCGGAGGTAAGCTCGCCATCGGCGGCCACGTGGCGCTGGCGAATGCCGGTGCGGGTGGTGATCCACTCGTCGGTGGTATCGACCATTTTCGCCAGGTCGGCATTTGTCAGAACCTTTTCCGGCAGGAACGACCCGGTGCCGGTGATGATGGAACGCCGCATGATGTTATCTTTTTTCCGTTCTTTGAGTATGGGCAGCCGGGAAAACCTGCCTTCTCAGCCCCCTGCCCCTCCGGTTTCCCCGTTTCCCAGCGCCTGCTTGGCGGCCAGGTCGGCGGCGATCTTTTCAATCAGGTTGGACTTGGCCATGTCAACCGCTATTTCGATGGCGTTGGCGAAACCCTCCGGGGTCGCCCCGCCGTGGCTCTTGATGACCACCCCGTTGAGGCCGAGGAAGACCCCGCCGTTGTTGGAGCTGGGATCGAGGCGCGCCTTCAGCTTGCGAAAGGCGCCGCGCGCCATCAGCGCCCCGATCCTGGCGAACAATGATGCCTCTATGTACTGACGCAATGCAAGGGCCACCTGCTTGGCGGT
>CAZXTT010000345.1:0-8860 GCA_964643775.1 uncultured Rhizobiaceae bacterium
GCGGCTTCAATCACCTCTCGGTCAGCTTCAGCTCTATGCGGCGGTTCCTGGCCTTTGCTTCCTCGCTGTCGGAGGGGTCGATGGGGTGGAATTCGCCGAAGCCGGTGGCCGCCAGCCGCCTGGGATCCACGCCCTTCGAGATGAGGTATTTGACCACCGATATGGCGCGCGCCGCCGACAGCTCCCAGTTGGACTTGAAGCGCGGCGTGTTGATGGGGTCGGAATCGGTGTGGCCATCGACGCGCAGCACCCAGTTTATGTCGGGCGGTATCTGGCGGCTCAGCTCGATGATGGCGTTGGCCAGCTTGTCCATCTCCGCCTTGCCCTCCTCGGTCAGCTCCGCCTCGCCCTTGGGAAACAGCACCTCCGACTGGAAGACGAAGCGGTCGCCCACCACGCGGATGTCGGAGCGCCGCGACAGGATGCGCCGCAGCCGCCCGAAGAATTCCGAGCGGTAACGCGCCAGCTCCTGCACGCGCCGCGCCAGCGCCGCGTTCAGCCGCTTGCCGAGATTTGCTATCTGGGCCTTGGATTCCTTCTCGCGCGCTTCCGATGCCTCGAGCGCGGCGTTCAGCATGGCCACCTGGCGGCGCAGGGCGGCTATCTGCTGGTTGAGCAGCTCCACCTGGGCCAGGGCCTCGGCGGAAATCTTCTTCTCCGCCTCCAGGTCGCCCCGCAACCGGGCCACAAGGGCGCTGGTCTTGCCCTCCTTGCCCCTGGTTTCCTCGAGCAGGGCGGCCAGCGAGGCGGCCTTGCTCCTTTGCGCCTTGAGGTCGTCGGTGAGCGCCGAAAGGGTCGTCTCCAGCGCCGCCTTGGCCGATTTCTCCAGCGCCAGCAGCTCGGTCAGCTCGGCGATCTGGGCGCGCAGCTTGGCGAGCGCCGAATCCTGCCCGGAAAGCTCGCGCGCCTGCATGTACTGGGCGACCATGAAGACGGTGAGCAGGAAGATGATGACCAGCAGCAACTGCGCCATGGCATCGACGAAGCCGGGCCAGTAAAGCCCGCCCATGTCGCGCCTGCGCCTGTTGAGGGGGCTGGCCATGGCTCATCGGCCCCCGCGCACGATGCTCTCCAGCAGGCGGCGCATCTCGTCCTGCTGATAGGCCTGCCGCTCGGCCCATGAGCGCATTACCTTCTGTTCCTCGCGCATCTGCTCGACCACCCCGGCCACCGCCTCGGCCAGTTGCTCCATGGAGGCGGCGCCGGCGTCACCGCCGCCGGAAGCGGCCAGCGCGCGCTCCAGCGTGACGTTGATGCGCTCCAGCCCGTCGTGCAGTTCCGACATGTCCATGCGCAGGTATTGCGGCATGGAGACAGCCGCGCCCTCGCCCGCCTCGATGTCGGTGATCGAGGCCAGCCAGTCCTCGAGGTCGTTGTAGAAGCGGTTCTGGGCCTGCGAGGCCTGCAGGTCGAGAAAGCCCAGCACCAGCGACCCGGCAAGGCCGAACAGCGATGACGAGAAGGAGGTGCCCATGCCGGCCAGCGGCGCTTCCAGCCCGGTTTTCAGGCTCTCGAAGACGGTCGCCGCCTCGCCGGAGGAAACATCCAGCCCGCGGATCACCTCGCCCACCGAGGAGATGGTCTGCAACAGCCCCCAGAAGGTGCCCAGCAGGCCGAGGAACACCAGCAGGCCGATGAGGTAGCGGGAGATGTCGCGCGCTTCATCGAGCCGCGCCGCCAGGGAATCGAGCAGGGAGCGCAGGCTCATGGGGGTCAGCACCGTGGTGCCGCGGCGCTCGCGCAGCAGGGTGGCCATGGGAGCCAGCAGGCGCGGCGTGTAGGGGATCTCCAGCGCCGGATCGGCGATGCGGAAATGGTTGACCCAGTTGACCTCCGGAAACAGCCGGATGACCATGCGGAAGGTATAGAGCAGGCCGACGAACAGGGTGAAGACGATAAGCCCGTTCAGCCCCGGGTTGGCCATGAAGGCCGTCTTTATCTGCGGAAAAAGCACCGCCGCCACGATGGCCGCGAGGATGACGAAAACCATCATCCTGACGAGATAGATCACGGGCTTGTCGAGCACCGCGCCGTCAAGGGCATCCTTCATCAGCATACTCCCGCAAGGCAAGCCGCCACGCGCGTCAGGGAATCGTTGCCGCTCCCCCCGGCGCCGTCAACATAGCGCGGACGCGGGTTTATGGCAAAAGTCACCAATGAGCCGATATTGGCGTAAGATATGGGGAACAATGTGAACAGGACAGCCAATGAACGCAAGAAGCATCATTTTGCTGGTGGCGCTGGCGGCGCTGGTCTATGTGGGTGTGCTGGTGGCGCTTGCCGTGTGGCGCTCATGGCTGCTTGCCGGAGCGGTGATGGCGGCGGGAATTGCCCTGTTCCAGCTTTTCAGGGGCGATGATGGCGGAGGAGAATGATGAATTCCGTGGCGCGCCTGGCGATAATGGCTGCCGTGCTGCTGATCCTCACCGAGGTGATGGTGATATTATCCCATGCCGTGGTTCCGCAAGCTTCGCTCGCCGCGCGGCTGGCCATCATGGCGGCCGGCTACGTGCTGGCCGGGACAATGATATGGCGCATCATGAAACGCACCGGCAAATGACGCCCACGGCCACGCCGATGGCGGCGGCTCATGCCCTGAACCCGGCGTGAATCTCCGCTATCAGGCCGTCGCGCGCCGGGGCCTGTTCCATGGCAGGCTCCGCCGGGCGCTGCTGCCGCCATACTATGCCGGTGGAAAGCTCCGGCGCCTGCATTACCTGCTGCATGGCCTCGGCCAGGGTGGCGGCGGGGGTCAGCACACCCCTTTCCACCTGGCGCTTCCACTCGCTTTGCTCGGGGCGGAAGGTGGCGCAGGGGCTAAGCACCTCCAGCACCGCGAAGCCGGGGTGGCGGATGGCCTCCTCGATCATCCCGGCCAGCCCGTTGGGATCGCCGGTAAAGCCGCGCGCCACGAAGCTGGCGTTGGCGGCAAGGGCCAGCAACATGCCATTGAGCGGCGGCAGGCCGGTGCCATCGGGCTGCATGGCGGTGGGCACATCGGGCTCGGTGGTCGGCGAAGGCTGGCCCTTGGTCATGCCATAGATGCGGTTGTCCATGATGATGACGGTAATATCGACATTGCGCCTGCAGGCATGGATGAAATGGTTGGTGCCAATGGAATACATGTCGCCATCACCACCGGCGGCTATGACCGTAAGCTCCGGCCGGGCGATCTTCAGCCCCTGGGCAACCGGAAGGGCGCGCCCGTGCAAGCCATGGAGGCCGTAGACATCCAGGTAGGCAGGCAGCCGCCCCGAGCAACCGATGCCGGAGATAATGGCGATGTCCTCCTTGGCCAGCTTCATGTGGTGAAAGGCGCGCGTCAGGGCCGCCACCACGCCAAAGTCGCCACAGCCCGGACACCATACTGGCTTCAGGGCGCTCTTGTAGTCCGCCGGTTTGGCTACGGGAGGCTTTTGCAACATCATGCGCAGGTCCTTTCCGTGTAGGGTTGCCCGGCCTCGATGGCGAATTCAAGCGAGCGCAGCACCTGGCGGGCGGTAATCGGCCTGGGCCCCGGGCGGCGGCATGAAACCACCACCGGCGGCAGTTCGTAATGGGCGCGCAAATAGCGCATGAACTGCCCGCCATGATCGTGCTCCACCACCAGCAGCTTCTTCACCCCCTCCAGCAAAGCCTTCAACCGCTTGCGCTGGGGCGGGGAAAGCAGGCGCAGCACGATGCAGCGCGCCTCGATGCCCTTCTCCGCGGCCAGCCGCACCGCCTCGCGCACCGGCCCGGCGGAAGAGCCCCATGTTATGACGGCCAGCCCTCCCTCGCCGCAACTGTCCGCCCAGTGCCGCATTTCCTCGTCCGGCCACTCTTCCATCTGCTCCAGCTTGCGGGCGCGCTTGGCCAGCATGGCCAGGTGATCCTCCGTGCGCGTCGATGGCCGCGAGCGCTCGTCATGCTCCAGCCCGTCCGCCGTATACATGCAGCCGGGAGTTCCCGGCAGGGCCTGCGGAGAAACGCCGGAATTGGTGAGCGCATGGCGCCTGTATTCACCATCACATTCCGTGATGGTATCGCGCATGGCCCGCCACCGGGGCATGGGCGGAGTGTCCATGATGGCGCGCATGTGTCCCAGCTTCTGGTCACTGAGGACAATGGCCGGGCATTGCAGCCGTTCGCACAGGTGCAGCGCCCAGGCAGTGGTATGCACGCAGTCGCCCACCCAGTCGGCGGCCAGCACCAGGTGCGGCGCGTCGCCATGCCCACCGGCCAGCGCCAGTTCCAGGTCGCCCTGTTCCGACTTGGTGGGAATGCCGGTGGAGGGCCCGATGCGCTGCACGTTGACGACCACCACCGGTATCTCGGCCATGACCCCCAGCCCCAGCGCCTCGATCATCAGCGAAAGGCCCGGCCCGGATGTCGCGGTCATGGACGGCACGCCGCCGAACGACGCGCCAAGCGCCATGTTGAGCGCGGCTATCTCGTCTTCCACCTGCACCATGCGCCCCCCCAGCCTCTTCAGGCGCGGGGAGAGCCATTCCAGCACATCACTGGCGGGCGTTATGGGATAACCGGCGGCAAAGCGCCCACCGGCCTCCACAAAGCCCAGCGCGATGGCCTCGTTGCCGCTTATCAGCCAGCGTTCGCCCGCCGCCGCGGCGGCACGCGCCACCTGCTCTATGGCGGCAAAGGCGGTGGTGCGCTCCAGCAAGGGCGCGGCCTTCTCGTAACCCGCTTTCATGGCGGCAATGGAAGGCTCTATGGCCGCAGGCTTGTTCTTCAGCGAGAAATTCCACTCGATGATGCCGGCCAGCTCTTCTTCCGTCAGGCCCAGGAAGCGCCCCAGCAGCCCCACCGCCACCATGTTGGCGCGCCCGCCCGCCTCCCTGGCCAGTCGCGTCAGTGGCAGCTCGATGAACTGCACATTCGCCTCCCGCAGATGCTCCGGAATGTCTCCGGCCTCTTCGTCCATCAGCACCAGCGCATCTTCGGCCAGGCGTATTTCGGCGGCAAAGCGGTCGAAATTGCGCCAGTCGATCACCAGCAGGAAATGAAATGCATCATCGTGCGCTTCCACCGGATGATGGGCGATGCGCAGCAAGGCGGCGGATTCCCCGCCCCTGATCTGCGGTCCCACCGAACGCGTCAGAAGTCCGTAGAGGCCGACCCGCGCCGCGGCACGCAGCAGCAGGTCTCCGGCGGTTATGATGCCGGCTCCGCCGGAACCAACCAGCGCCATGGAAAGGGAAGTGCGGGCCTGCGTCATGGGAGTGCCCCCGCAATAATCGGTTTTGCCCTATAGCACCGGCACCATAACACCCGCCATTGGCGGTAATAAGTGACCATGATCAAACGGCGGGCAATTTTTTGCACCGTTTCCATGACATGGAACAGGCTCGGGATACACCCGCCGCAAAGAAAAACGCCCCTTCCGGAAAATCCCGAAGGGGCGCTCGTCTTACTGCCACGGCAGTGGAAATCACTTGCCGGATATGTCCTCGCCGGTTTCCTGGTCCACCGCCTTCATCGACAGCCGCACCTTGCCGCGCGGGTCGATGGACAGCAGCTTGACCTTCACCTCGTCGCCCTCGTTGACCACGTCGGTGACCTTGGCCACGCGGTGATCGGCCAGCTCGGAGATGTGAACCAGCCCGTCCTTGGGGCCGAAGAAATTGACGAAGGCCCCGAAGTCCACCACCTTGACCACCTTGCCGGTGTAGATGTGGCCCACTTCCGGCTCGGCGGTGAGGGAGGTGATCCAGTCCTTGGCCGCCTGGATGGCGCTCTTGTCGGAAGAGGCGATCTTGATGGTGCCGTCGTCGGCGACGTTGATCTTGGCCCCGGTCTTCTCGACGATCTCGCGGATCACCTTGCCGCCGGCGCCGATGACGTCGCGGATCTTGGCCACCGGGATGTTCATCACCTCGATGCGCGGGGCATGCTCGGTCAGCTCCGGGCGGCTCTCGGAGAGGGCCTCCTTCATCTTGTCGAGGATATGGGCGCGCCCGCCCTTGGCCTGGTTGAGAGCCGTGCGCATGATCTCCTCGGTGATGCCGGTGACCTTGATGTCCATCTGCAGCGAGGTGATGCCCTCCTCGGTGCCGGCCACCTTGAAGTCCATGTCGCCGAGGTGATCCTCGTCACCGAGGATGTCGGAAAGCACGGCGAACTTCTCGCCCTCGAGGATGAGGCCCATGGCGATGCCCGACACCGGGCGCTTGAGCGGCACGCCGGCGTCCATCATCGACAGCGACGAGCCGCACACCGTGGCCATGGAGGAAGAGCCGTTGGACTCGGTGATCTCGGAAACCACGCGGATGGTGTAGGGGAACTCGCTGGCGTCAGGCATGACCGGGTGCAGGGCCCGCCATGCCAGCTTGCCGTGGCCCACCTCGCGGCGGCCGGTGAAGCCCACCCGCCCCGTCTCGCCGACGGAGAAGGGCGGGAAGTTGTAGTGCAGCAGGAACTTCTCGCGGTATGTGCCCTCCAGGGCATCGACGAACTGCTCGTCCTCGCCGGTGCCCAGGGTGGTGACCACCAGCGCCTGCGTCTCGCCGCGGGTGAACAGGGCCGAGCCATGGGTGCGCGGCAGCACCCCGACCATGGAGACGATATTGCGCACCTCGTCGAGCTTGCGGCCGTCGATGCGCGTGCCGGTTTCCAGTATCTGGCCGCGCACGATCTCCTTCTCCAGCTTCTTGAAGGCTTCCGCCACCTTGCCCGGCTCGCATTCGCCGGCCTCGGCCTTGTCCTCGGGGCACAGGGCCTCCATGGCCTTCTCGCGCGCCGCGTCCACGGCGTCGCGGCGGGCCATCTTGTCAACGATGGCGTAGGCCGCCTTCAGCTCCTCGCCGACCTCGGCGCGCACCGCCTCGACGATGTCGGAAATATCGACAGGCTCCACCTCGCGCGGCTCCCTGGCGGCCTTGGCGGCCAGCTTGCCGATCATCTCGATGACCGGCTGGAAGCCCTCGTGGCCGAACATGACCGCCCCCAGCATGTCGTCCTCGGACAGCTCCTGGGCCTCCGATTCCACCATCAGCACGGCGTCCCTGGTGCCGGCGACCACCAGGTCGAGGCGGCTTTCCTCCATTTCG
This sequence comes from uncultured Rhizobiaceae bacterium, assembly GCA_964643775.1. GTDB lineage: Bacteria > Pseudomonadota > Alphaproteobacteria > Rhizobiales > Aestuariivirgaceae > Thermopetrobacter. The sequence continues at coordinate 7,050 of CAZXTT010000345.1, forward strand.
TCGAGGGTCGGGTTGAGCACGTATGCGCCCTCGACCATGCCGACGCGGGCGCCGCCGATGGGGCCCTTGAAGGGCAGGTTGGCGATGGCCAGCGCGGCGGAGACGGCGACCATGGCCACCACGTCCGGGTCGTTCTCCAGGTCATGGGAGAGCACCGTGGCGATGACCTGCGTCTCGCACTTGAAGGCCTTGTCGAACAGCGGCCTGATGGGCCGGTCGATGAGGCGCGAAACCAGGGTTTCCTTCTCGCTGGGGCGTCCCTCGCGCTTCAGGTAGCCGCCGGGGATCTTGCCCGCCGCGTAGGTCTTTTCCTGGTAGTTTACGGTGAGGGGGAAGAAATCCAGCCCCGGACGCGGGGCCTTCTCGGCGACCACGGTGGCCAGCACCGTGGTTTCCCCGTAGGTGGCCAGCACGGCGCCGTCGGCCTGACGGGCGATGCGCCCGGTTTCCAGTTTCAGGGGCCGTCCGGCCCATTCGATTTCCTCGGTGTGAATGTCAAACATCTTCTTCTCTTTTCCTGTAGTCGGTCATACCGCCTGTCTTTTCCAATTTACTTCCATCTCATCCTGCCTGCAGGCGGTTGCACCAGCGGTGCGGGCGGCAGCCGGAAAAACCATCCCGGCCCGCCACCTTCGGTTGTTTCAGCAAGATGCAGACATGCTCACTTTTTCATTGCGAGCCTTTCCCGATTGCCTTGAACCATTCCGGCGGGAAAAGCTCCTGGGATGGGAGGAACCCACGCCTGGCATTCCATGCGCGGGTCATGCCCCACCGGGCCAGCGCCCCTTAACGGCGCAGGCCAAGGCGCTTGATGAGGTCCTTGTAGCGGGCCTCTTCCTTGCCCTTCAGGTAGTCCAGCAGCTTGCGGCGCTGGGAAACCAGCTTAAGCAGGCCGCGGCGGGAATGGTTGTCCTTCTTGTGGGTCTTGAAGTGCTCCGTCAGGTTGCGGATGCGCTCGGTGAGAATGGCCACCTGCACTTCCGGCGAACCGGTGTCGCCGTCGGAGGTGGCGTATTCCTTGATCAGCTCGGCCTTGCGCTCGGGCGTAATCGACATCGGGTAACTCCTTGATGGTCTGTTGAATGTTGTAGCGGCCTTCCCTGCCCCTTGGTCCCTCAACCCAGGTTGAACACCCGGCGCGGCTTGAGGATGCCCGATTCGACGGCGCACAGGGCGAGTGGTTTTCCCTTCCACGTCGCCAGCACGACCTCTTCGCTGAACGGGGCATCGGCGCCACGCAGGATGACCTGCTGTCCACGGACAATGCGCGAGGCCTGATTGCGGTCAACGGCCAGCGCCGGGATGTCGTCCAGCGCGGTCTCGACCGGAAGCAGAACCTCACGCAGGGCCTGAAGTCCGGCGTCCTTATGGCGCAATTCCTCCAGCTTTTCCAGAGAAATCGCATCATCGAGGTTAAAAGGCCCCACCTGCGTGCGCTCAAGGCGCGCCACGTGGCCCAGGCAGCCCAGCTCGCAGCCCATGTCGCGGGCCAGGGCGCGCACGTAGGCCCCCTTGCCGGTGACCGCCTCGAACACCGCCGTGTCGGCGTCTGGCACATCGACGAGGCGCAGCTCGTAGATCATCACCACGCGCGGCTTCAGCTCCACCTGCTCGCCGTCGCGGGCCAGGTCATAGGCGCGCTCGCCGCCCACCTTGATGGCCGAAAAGCGCGGCGGCAACTGGGAGATCTCGCCGGTGAAGATGGGCAGGATGGCCTCTATCTCCTCGCGCGAGGGGCGCTTGCCGGAGGTTTCCACCACCTCGCCCTCCAGGTCGTCGGTGTCGCGCTCCTCGCCCCAGCGGACGGTGAA
>CAZXTT010000346.1:0-5547 GCA_964643775.1 uncultured Rhizobiaceae bacterium
GGCGTTGTCCATGGCGGTCATGCGCGCGCCCTGCTCGGAGGCGGCGTTTTCCAGGAGCGCCCGGAACACCTGCACCGCCACGTTGCGCGGCAGCAGGTCGTTGAGAATTTCCTTCTCGTCCGGCTCGTATTCATAGGACGAGGGCGCTCCGGGGCCCTTTTTCGTCTCCTTGTCCGCCGCCGCTGTGCCCTCCGCCTCCTCGAAGCTGGCCGGGATGAGCTGCAAGGCGGTGGGCTTTTGCGATATGACGGAGCGGAATTCCGAGTAGAACAGGGTGCAGACGTCGAACTCGCCGTCGTCGAACATGCGGATCAGGCGTCCGGCTATCTCCGCCGCGTTGGCAAAGCCCATGCGCTTCACCTGCTTGAGATCGACCGGCTTGTCGATCATCAGGTCGCCGAAATCGCGCTTGAGGGCATCGTGCCCCTTGCGCCCCACGCACAGCATCTTGACCGTCTTGCCCTCGGCCTGAAGGCGGGTTGCATGGCCGGCGGCCAGCTTGGCTATGTTGGAGTTGAAGCCGCCGCACAGGCCGCGCTCGGCGGTGCATACCACCAGCAGGTGGGTGTCGTCCTTGCCGGTGCCGGCGAGAAACGGCGACACTCCCGGCGCGTCGCCGAGGTTGGCGGCCAGCTTGGCGATCACCGCGTTCATGCGCCGCGAATAGGGGCGCGCCGCCTCCGCCGCCTCCTGGGCGCGGCGCAGCTTGGCGGCGGCCACCATTTGCATGGCCTTGGTGATCTTCTGGGTCGCCTTGACCGAGGAGATCCGGTTGCGCAGGTCCTTGAGAGAAGCCATCGGCTTTTCTTCCTCTTGTCCGCTCCCCCGGGCCCTAACCGGCGAAGGCCCTGGCGTAGGCCTCCACCGCCTCGCGCAGCCTGGCGGTGGTTTCGTCGGTGAGCTCTTTTTCCTTGCGGATGGTCCTGAGTATGTCGGCGTGCTTCTCGCGCATGAAGGTGAGCAGCCCGGCCTCGAACTCGCCCACCTGCTCCACCGCCAGCGGGTCGAGATAACCCTGGGTGCCGGCGAACAGCACCACCACCTGCTCCTCCACCTTGAGCGGCGAGAACTGCGGCTGCTTGAGCAGCTCGGTGAGGCGCGCGCCGCGGTTGAGCATCTTTTGCGTCGCCGCGTCGAGGTCGGAGCCGAACTGGGCGAAGGCCGCCATCTCGCGGTATTGGGCAAGCTCGTTCTTGATCGTGCCGGCGACCTGCTTCATGGCCTTGATCTGGGCCGCCGAGCCGACGCGCGACACCGAAAGGCCGACGTTAACCGCCGGGCGCACGCCCTGGTAGAACAGGTCGGTCTCGAGGAAGATCTGGCCGTCGGTGATGGAGATGACGTTGGTCGGGATATAGGCCGAGACGTCGTTGGCCTGTGTCTCGATCACCGGCAGGGCGGTCAGCGAGCCAGCGCCCATGGCGTCGCTGAGCTTGGCCGAGCGCTCCAGCAGGCGCGAATGCAGGTAGAAGACGTCGCCCGGATAGGCCTCGCGCCCCGGCGGGCGGCGCAGCAGCAGCGACATCTGGCGATAGGCCACCGCCTGCTTGGACAGGTCGTCGTAGGCGATGAGCGCGTGCATGCCGTTGTCGCGGAAATACTCGCCCATGGCGGTTGCGGTGAAGGGAGCCAGGAACTGCAAGGGGGCGGGCTCCGAGGCGGTTGCGGCGACGACGATGGAATATTCCATCGCCCCGGCCTCCTCCAGCACCTTGACGAACTGGGCCACGGAAGAGCGCTTCTGGCCCACCGCCACGTATATGCAGTAGAGCTTTTCGCTCTCGTCGGCGGCGGCCTCGTTGTAGGCCTTCTGGTTGAGGATGGTGTCGAGGATGATGGCCGTCTTGCCGGTCTGGCGGTCGCCGATGATGAGCTCGCGCTGGCCGCGCCCGATGGGGATCAGGGCATCAACCGCCTTGAGCCCGGTGAGCATGGATTCATGCACCGACTTGCGCGGGATGATGCCCGGGGCCTTGACGTCCACGCGGCGCTTTTCCCTGGCCTTGATGGGGCCCTTGCCGTCGATGGGGTTGCCCAGCGCATCGACCACGCGGCCCAGCAGCTCCTTGCCCACGGGGGCCTCGACGATGGCCCCGGTGCGCTTGACCACATCGCCCTCGTTGATGCCGCGGTCCTCGCCGAACAGCACCACGCCGACATTGTCGCGCTCGAGGTTGAGCGCCATGCCGATGACGCCGGTGGGGAATTCCACCATCTCGCCGGCCATGACGTTGTCCAGCCCATGGACGCGGGCGATGCCGTCGCCCACCGACAGCACGGTGCCGGTTTCGGAGACTTCCGCCTCCTTGCCGAAGTCCTGGATCTGTTTCTTCAGGATGGCGGAGATTTCCGCGGCCCGGATATCCATTTTCCTTACATCCCTTTCAGCATCGTTTTCAGGGTGTTGAGCCTGGTTTTCACCGATGTGTCGATCATGCGCGAACCGGCGCGCACCACCAGCCCCCCGAGGATGGAGGGATCGACATCGTTGGTTATCTCGACATTGGAGCCCAGCGCCGCCTTGAGCGCCGCGCTCACCTTCTTCATCTGGGTGGCGGTCAGCTCTTGCGCCGAGGTGACATTCACCCGCACCTCGCCGCGCGCCCTGGCGGCGAGATCATGAAAGGCGGCGATCATCGCCGGCAGCTCCTTGAGGCGGCGATTTGCGGCCACGGTGGCGACGAAGCGCTTCACCAGTTCGCCGCACTTGAGCTTGTCCACCACCGCCTCCAGCGCCTTGGCCTGGATGGCGGCATCATGAAGCGGGCTGGAAATGAAGCGCGCCAGATCGCCGGATGCGTCAATGGCCGCGCCCAGCTTCTCCAGCCCGGCGGCGGTTTCCTGCACTTCGCCCGCCTCTTCCGCCAGCTCGAAAAGAGCCTGCGCATAGCGCCCCGCGGCGGCGGAAGTGATCGTCGTGTTAGCTGACACCTGCCTCAAGACCCCTGCTTGCGCGCTTCAACCCTTGCATTGCCCGCCAACGCGGCTGCCGCAACAGCGCCTTGCCCCCCGCGATGACTGCATTCAAATGTATGAAAATGCTGATATAAATCGACACCAGCAAAGACATCACCGGGGACGCTCCGTAACGACGCGAGTGCCCTATCATAGCCGTTTCACCATTGCAATGAAACTTTCTGACTGCATTACGGGGAAACCTGTGAGCAATTGTCGCGCATGACAAGCCGCCATGCCGCCCCACGGTAACAGCCCGATGCGGCGTTCATAAAATGCTTACCATTTTTGTGCATGGTCGGGGAGAGTGAAAATCTCCCTTTCATGCAGGCTCTGAACGACCATGAACATCCATTCCCAGGCCATCCCCCAGGCCCACGCCCATTTCCGCCCCAAGCCAGACGGCGCCACCGATCCGGCTGGCGAGGCCGGCTGGTATCTGCAGCGCGAACGCGAGAACCTCGGCATTCCGCTCGACAAGGCCGGTCAGGACACCGGCATCCACCCCCACCACCTGGAAGCAATCGAAATGGGAAACCTGGAGGGGCTTCCCGAGCGCTCCCAGGCGCTGCGCATGATAGGCTCCTACGCGCGCTACCTGGGCTTTGACCCCAAGCCGCTGGTGGCCCATTACGGCAGGCTCATGCCCCGGGACAACAAGGCGGGCGAACTGGCGGCCAGGGCCTTCTCCTCGGCAAGGATAATTTCCTTCCCGCTGGTCGAGCGGCTGAGGTCGGCCACCTCCGGAGCAGGTGGCGTGGTCGCCTCGCTGCTGGCCGGGATGATCCTTTTCGGCGGCGCCGTCTGGGCTCTCATGCCCGCCGGAGACGATGACGGCAAGGCCGTCGAGGTGGCCGCCAGCGGTGAAACCGCCGCCCCCGGCAAGCAGAGCGGAGAAGGCACGGAGGGAGTGCGCACGGTTGCCTCCATTTCGCGCGTCGCGGAAGAAAGGCTGACCGATGACGGCAAGCCCGGTGTCGGCAGCATGGCCGAGCTGATCGAGCGCACCGTCCTGCAGAAGGAAAAGGCCGCGCCCCTCAAGGCCGCCGCGGCGAAAAAGCCGGACGTCAATGGCAAGACCGCCACCCGGCCGCTTCCCAACAGCGTGAAAAAGACGGCCGCTGCTCCATCCACCGCCAGGGACGGGGCCGCCAAAGGCGCTCCCGGCAAGGGGCTGGTGCTGCGCGCCTCCGCCGACATATGGGTGCGCATCGAGGATGAAGAGGGCAACACCCTCTATTCGGGCCTGATGAAGGCCGGTGACACCTACACGGTGCCGGACAAGAAGGGCCTCAGCATCATAGCCCGCGACGGCTCGCTGCTGGAATGGCTGATCGGCGGCAAGGTCATGGGCAAGCTGGCCGCCCCCGGCGAGGTGCTGGTTGGCGAGCCTCTCGACCCCAGGGCATTGGCCCGGCGCAAGGGCTGAAAGCCCCGGCACCGGCATAAGCGCGAAGAAATAAATGAAGCGCCGGCGGCAAAAAGGGCCATCGGCGCTTCTTTATTTTTTATTGGCCGCCGTTCGTGTTATCAGGCCGTGACGGTTTCATGCCAACCATTCAAGGCGCTGCCAATGTCCAGCAAGTCGATAGCCCATTCGGACAAGATAGACAGCATACTGAAGCGTTTCTCCGAGGTCGGGGATGCCATGGCCCAGGGGCCTTCCGGCGATGAATTCGTGCGCCTGTCCAAGGAATACGCCGAGCTGGAGCCGGTGGCCGAGATGGCGCGGCGGTTGCGCGCCGCGCTGGCCGAGGCCGAGGACCTCAAGGGCATGACCGACGACCCGGAAATGGGCGAGATGGCGCGCGAGGAGCTGGCGGAACTGGAGGAGCGCATCCCGCGGCTGGAGAACAGGCTGCGCATGCTGCTGCTGCCGCGCGACGAGGCCGACGACAGGAGCGTCATACTGGAAGTGCGCGCCGGCACCGGCGGCGACGAGGCGGCCCTGTTCGCCGGCGACCTGTTGCGCATGTATCAGCGCTACGCGCAATCGCGCGGCTGGAAGCTGGAAATACTCTCGGCCTCGGAATCGGAGCGCGGCGGCTACAAGGAGATCGTCGCCGCCATCAAGGGGGCCGGGGCCTTCGCGCGGCTGAAGTTCGAATCCGGCGTGCACCGCGTGCAGCGGGTGCCGGAGACCGAAGCCCAGGGACGCATCCACACCTCGGCCGCCACGGTGGCGGTGCTGCCGGAGGCCGAGGACGTGGACATCCAGATAGACGAAAAGGACCTGCGCATAGACGTGTTCCGCGCTTCCGGCCCCGGCGGGCAGTCGGTCAACACCACCGATTCGGCGGTGCGCATAACCCACCTGCCGACCGGCATCGTCGTCTCCCAGCAGGACGAGAAATCGCAGCACAAGAACAAGGCAAAGGCCATGAAGGTGTTGCGCGCCCGCCTTTACGAGATGGAGCGCCGCAAGCAGATGGAAGAGCGCTCCGAGCAACGGCGCGGCCAGATAGGCTCCGGCGACCGCTCCGAGCGCATCCGCACCTACAACTTCCCGCAGGGGCGGGTCACCGATCACCGCATCAACCTCACCCTCTACAAGCTGCCGCAGATAATGGAGGGCGAGGGGCTGGACGAGCT
>CAZXTT010000347.1:0-6427 GCA_964643775.1 uncultured Rhizobiaceae bacterium
CTCCAGGTATACCTCGGCCAGTATCTCGGCATCGAGCAGCGCCCCGTGCAGGGTGCGGTGGGCATTGTCTATGCCGAAGCGCTTGCACAGGCCATCGAGCGTGTTGTTGGCCATGGGGAAGCGCCGCCGCGCCATTTGCAGGGTGTCTATGCAGCGCTGCTGGTCGATGAGCGGCATGTTCAGGGCCGAAAGCTCCCAGTTGAGGAAGCCGCGGTCGAAGTCGGCGTTGTGGATGACCAGCGGCGCGTCGGCGATGAACTCGAGGAACTCTTCGGCCACCTCGGCGAATTTCGGCTTGCCGCGCAGCTTGTCCCAGGTGAGGCCATGCACCCGCACCGCCGCTTCCGGCACCTCGCGCTCGGGGTCTATATAGACATGGAAATGCCGCCCGGTGGGCAGGCGGTTGACCAGCTCCACCGCGCCTATTTCGATCACCCGGTGGCCTTCCTGCGGTTTCAGGCCGGTGGTTTCCGTGTCGAGGCAGATTTCGCGCTTGCTCATTGGTATGGCCTGAAGTGCTTGGACAGCTTCAGCCCCTGACGCTGGTAATGGGAGCCTATGTCGTCGCCATAGACGTGATCGGGCTCTTCCGACAGCGGCTCGTAGACGAGCCGCCCGATTATCTGGCCGTCCTCGAGGATGAAGGGCACCTCGTGCGAGCGCACCTCCAGCACCGCCTTCGAGCCCTCGCCACCGCCCGATGAATGGCCGAAGCCGGGGTCGAAGAAGCCCGCGTAATGCACCCGGAACTCGCCGACCAGCGGGTCGAATGGCACCATCTCGGCGGCATAGAGCGGCGGGATGCGCACCGCCTCGCGCGAGGCCAGGATGTAGAACTGGTCGGGCTCCAGCACCAGCGAGCCGCGTTGCCAGATTGGCTCCCAGTAGTCGCGCGGGTCGAGCTTGCCCGGCACATCGACATCTATCAGCCCCGAATGGCGGCGCGCCCGGAAGCCCACCGGGCGGGAGGTGTCGCCGCCGGCCAGGTCAACCGACAGGGCAAGGCCGTTGCATATGTCGGCCTCGCCGCTGGTGACCAGCGGCTCCTCTGCGTGCAGGCGGCGGATAAGCTCGTCGGAGGGGGCGACATCGCCGGCGCGGAAGCGCAGTTGCGACAGGCGCGAGCCGGTGCGCGCCAGAATGGGGAAGGTGCGCGGGCTGACCTCGGCGTAAAGGGGGCCTTCATAGCCCTTTTCCACCTTGTCGAAGGCGGCCCCGAACTCGCTTATCACGCGGGTGAATACGTCGATGCGGCCGGTGGAACTCTTGGGGTTGGCGGCGGCGGATATGTTGGCGGGCAGGCGCAGGCTCTCCAGCAGCGGGATGATGTAGACGCAGCCGGTTTCCAGCACCGCCCCGTCCTCGAGCGAAAACTCGTGCAGGGCCAGCTCGTCCAGCCGCTCGGCCACCGTGCGCTCCCTGCCCGGCAGGAAGGAGGCGCGCACCCGGAAGGCCGTCCTGCCGAGCCTGAGGTCGATGCTGGCCGGCTGCACCTGGTCGGCATCCATGGCCTCGGCGGAGAGCACGTGCCCCTCCTCGATCAGCCGCCGGATGGCATGGGCGGGCAGTATGCCGCCGTCATGTCGCGCTTTTTCTCCCATGGAGCGAGTTTTCGGCCAAAGAGACACATTGCGCAAGAGCGCAAAATGCAAGGCTGGGGATAACTCTCCCCTCCCTACAGCCCCTTGAGGCAATGCACCAGCACCGCCTTTTGGGCGTGGACGCGGTTTTCCGCCTCGTCGAAGATCACCGACTGCGGGCCGTCCAGCACCTCGTCGGTGGCTTCCTCGCCGCGGTGGGCGGGCAGGCAGTGCATGAATATGGCGTCGGCCCTGGCGTGCTTCATCAGCTCGCTGTTGACCTGGTAGGGCATCAGGTCGTCCATGCGCTTCTTCAGCTCGTCGTCCTTGTGGTGCATGGACACCCAGGTGTCGGTGATGACGCAATCGGCGCCGCTCACCGCCTCGCGCGGGTCGCTGGTGATGAGGATGTCGCCGCCGTTGTCGCGCGCCCAGCGGATTATCTCCCCGTCCGGCTGGTAGCCCTCCGGCGCGCCTATGCGCATGGGGCAGCCCAGAATGGTGGCCGCCTCCATCCACGAACGGGTGACATTGGCGCAATCGCCGACCCAGGCGATGACCTGCCCCTCGATGGCTCCCCTGTGCTCCTCCAGCGTCTGCAGGTCGGCCATGATCTGGCAGGGGTGGGAGAGGTCGGTGAGGCCGTTTATCACCGGGATGGAGGCGTTTTCCGCCAGCTCATTTATGCGCTCGTGGCCGAAGGTGCGGATCATGATGGCATCGACCATGCGCGAGACGACCTTCGCCGTGTCGGAGATGGTCTCGCCGCGGCCTATTTGCATGTCGCCGGAGTTGAAGACCAGCGTCTCGCCGCCCAGCTGGCGCATGCCTATGTCGAATGAAAAGCGCGTGCGGGTGGAGGGTTTTTCAAAGATCATGGCCAGCGAATGACCGGCCAGCGGCGCGTCATCGTCGGGCGCGCCCTTTGGCTTGCCGGCGCGCGCCGCCTTGCGGCGGGCCGCCTCGGCGAGGATGGCCAGCAGCTCGTCGCGGGAAAAATCGCGGATGTCGATGAAATGCCTGATGTTCATGGATACGGTTCCATTGCCAGTGCGAAAGAAGGAAAATGTCAGGAAGCGCCGGTGACGCCGGAGGTTTCGGAAAGGGCGCGGGCCGCCTTGCGAAAGCGCGCCAGACCCTCGTCCATCTCCTCGTCACTGATGGTCAGGGGCGGCAGCAGGCGCACCACGTTGTCGCCCGCCCCGACGAGCAGCACCCCGGCGTCGAAGGCGGCCCTCGCCACCTGCGTGTTGGGAACGGCGCATTTCAGCCCCAGCATCATTCCCGCGCCGCGCGTTGCCTCGAACACCCGCGGGAAATCCGCCACCAGCTTCTCAAGCGCCGCCGCCAGCCGCTCGCCGCGCCGCCGCACGCCCTCCAGGAAGCCCGGCTCCTCGACGATGTCCATGACCGCGTTGCCCACCGCCATGGCCAGCGGGTTGCCGCCGAAGGTGGAGCCGTGGGCGCCGGCGCTCATGCCGCGAGCGGCCTCGGCGGTGGCCAGGCAGGCCCCGATGGGGAAGCCGCCGCCCAGCGCCTTGGCCAGCGCCATTATGTCGGGGCGCGTGCCCGATGCCTCGTGGGCGAACAGGTGGCCGGTGCGGCCCATGCCGCATTGCACCTCGTCGAAAATGAGCAGCAGCCCGTGTTCGTCGCACAGCCGGCGCAGCCCCGCGAGGAAGGAGGAAGGCATGACCTCAAGCCCGCCCTCGCCCTGCACCGGCTCGACGAGGATGGCCGCCGTCTCGCCGCCGATGGCGGCCCTCACCGCCTCCAGGTCGCCGGGCGGCACCTGGTCGAAGCCGGGGCAGGCGGGGCCGAAGCCGTCGAGGTATTGCGGCTTGCCGCCGGCGGCTATGGTGGCCAGCGTGCGGCCATGGAACGCCCCCTCGAAGGTGATGACGCGGTATCTGCCGGGGTCGCCCTTGCTGGAGTGATGCTTGCGCGCCGTCTTGATGGCCGCCTCCACCGCCTCGGCCCCGGAATTGCAGAAGAACACCGTGTCGGCGAAGCTGACCGCGCACAGGCGTTCGGCCAGCCGCTCGCCCGCCGGGATGCGGTAGAGATTGGAGGTATGCCAAAGCTCGCCCGCCTGCCGGGTAAGGGCCTCCACCAGGTGCGGGTGGGCATGGCCGAAGCTGTTGACGGCGATGCCGGAGCCGAAATCGATGAACTCGCGCCCCTCCTCATCCCACAGGCGCGCCCCGCGCCCGCGCGTGAAGGCGGCCGGGTAACGATTGTAGGTGGGCATGACGGGGGCGATCATGGCGGTGTCTCTTGGGCGTTTTGCCGGTTTCGGCGGATTTTCGGAAAGCAGGCTTTATACGCGCAAGCAGGCGGGCGGTCAAATGGCGTGACGGTAGATGAAACCGGCCACGGCGCGGGCCGCCGTTTCCATGTTGGCGGCCCATGTCCCGCCGCTCTTGACGCGCGGCTTGAAGTCATGGTCGCCATCGGGCAGCCAGCACATGCCGATGGAGGCGGAAAGGCCGTATCCCTCCACCTCCCCGCGCTTGCCGAAGGGGTCGCGCTCCCCCTGGCAGATCAGGGCCGGGGTGGACATCTCCCGCAGGTGGGCGATGCGCGGTTCGCCGGGGCGGCCCGGCGGGTGAAAGGGATAGCCGAGACATGCCAGCCCGGCCACCAGCCCTTCCCGGCGCATGCCGTCGGCCAGCATGGAGGCGACGCGCCCGCCCATCGACTTGCCGCCGATGAACAGCGGCGCGCGCCGGCTCCATTCGCGCAGGCGCTCCTCGTATTCGCCGATCAACCGCTCCGCCCTCCCCGGGCCGCCGCGCTTGCCGGTGTCGCGGCGGCGGCGCATGTAGGCGAACTCGAAGCGCGCCACCATGACGCCGTGGGCGGCAATGGCGGCGCTCATGCGGGTCATGAAGGGAGTATCGAAACCGGCCCCCGCTCCATGGGCCAGCACCAGCAGCGGCAGGCTGTCGTCGTCATTGTCGATCAGCCATCGCGGGGCGCTCATCTCACCTGTCCCCCGATACCGGCAGGTGGCGGCGCGCCAGGTTGCGCAACTGGCCGGAATTTTCCAGCTCGTCGAGATACTTGTCCAGGATGTTGCGCAGCTCGCGGTTGCCGCGTTTCACCGCCATGGCGGTGGAATTGAAGGAAAACTCGCGCGCCGGGAACCAGCCGGGCAGCAGGCGGCAGCAACCCAGCGAGACCTTGCCCCGCGCCCAGAAGCCCACTTGCAGCCAGTCGCCGAAAAGAAAGTCCGTCTTTGCCGTGCGCAGGGCCTCGGCGGCCTCGGCGAAGCTCTTGTAGGGATGGATGCGCACTTGCGGATAATTCTCCTCAAGCCAGGCGGCGTGAACGGTGCCGCGCACCACGCCGATGCGCTTGCCGGCCAGGGAACGGGCATCGGGGCGCTCGACGGAGGCCCCCTTGCGGGTGGCGAAAACCCCCATTGCCTTCAGGTATGGACGGGTGAAGTCGGCGCGGGCGAAATTGCCGGCCGTCATGCGCGGCCCGGCCAGCACCACGTCGCCCCTGCCCTGTCCGAGGGCGTCGATGAGCCTGTCCACCGGCAGGGCGGAGAAGGAACACCTGATGCGCGCCTGAACGCACAGCGAGCGGGCCACGGCGACGGAAAAGCCGCTCAGCGCGCCGCCACCGGCGCGCCACGCATAGGGCGGCATGTCGGCGGGGGCGAGAAAGCGCAGTTTCTTCACCCGCTTGAAGGTCATTTCGGCCAGTGCCGCGTCGGGATGGCGAAAGCGCGGCATGGGCGCGCCATCACCGGCGCGGGATGCGCCAGCCACGCCGCCGATGCCGGTGAACAGCAAGGCCGTGCATGCCAATGCCGAAAGAGAAGTCCTTACTGAACCCACGATATTTCGCCGCCCGCGATTGAGATATGCATCCTGCGCCCGATGTAACATATTCCATGGCGGGATCGCCAGTGCCCAAGGCATGGCCTCGATGAACACGCCCATGACGAACCTTATGTCGCAGGGACAATCATGGATGCATCATGCTACTTGCTGCAGCCGGTAGTTGATTGAAAATGCTTGGGGGCCGCTCTGATTTCAGGGGGGCGATGTGTCAGTAGAGTCCTGGTTGCGCGGGGCCTTGGCCGGGGGAAGGCCTGCTGACGGCTTATATGGCGGGGCATCGAGGGGAAGTTTCTTCTCCCTGCCGCTCATGGACAAGGAGCAATTGCGCCAGGCGATTGCTTCGCTGGATGATGATGAGTTGCGGCAGGCGGCGCGCTGGCGATATGCGCCGGTGATGGGGCTCGGCGGGCGGATATTGTGCGTGGCGGCCGATGAGCGGGCCATGAACGATGCCCGCCGCGCCGGGTTGCACGTGGCATGGCGCGCCCGCCCCGGCGAGTTCCTGCGGCTGTTGCAAGACCAGGCAGACCGGCTGTTCGCCGATGAAGCAGCCAACGGGCTGGCGCGCCGCGCGCCGCACATGTCCGCCGCATGGCGCTTCGGCAGGCGCCAGGCATGGGGGTTTTTCATTGCCGCGCTGCTGCTGGCGGCGCTCGGCTGGCTTTTCCCGGCTACCGTATCCACCACGTTGTTCATCCTGTTTTCAGCGCTGTTCCTGGCCATGGCGGCGCTGAGGATCATCTCGCTGGTATCCGCGCCGGGATACGGGAAGCCGCCGCCGCTGGCCGACGGGGAGCTGCCCGTCTACAGCATTCTGGCGCCGCTATACCGGGAAGAGAGGGTGCTGCGCCAGTTGGTCATGGCGCTTTCCCGCATCGACTATCCGGCGGACCGGCTGGATATCAAGATCATCGTCGAGGAGGACGACAAGCTCACCCGCGAGGCGCTGGCCGAGATGGCGCTGCCGGGGCATTTCGAGGTCATGGTCAC
>CAZXTT010000348.1:0-2252 GCA_964643775.1 uncultured Rhizobiaceae bacterium
ATCGAAATGGCGCGCCAGGTAGTCGGTGAGGAAGAAGCTGCGCGCATCGGCCCCGATGTTGGCCATGAAGCGCTCGACGCCGGAGAAGAAGGCATAGCAATGGGGCCCCGGCAGCCGCTCCACCCCCTCTTCCGCCAGCACCGCGTCTATGGCCCCGCCGCTGCCGCAATCGCCGTAGGCCACGAACATGCGCTCGTAGCCCATCTCGCGCCCGCGCCCGATCTGCCGCCGCAGGCCCTCGGCTATGTGTTGCGGCGTGTTGTGCCACTTGGCGGGCAGGCACCGCACGTCCATGCAATCCGCCCCCAGCGCCTTGGCGGCCATCATTATCTCGCCCGACAATGCCCCGCAGGCGATGACCAGCAGCCGCCCGCGCCCGGCATCGGGGCTGGTTTCCCGCTCGCGGAGCACCGGCTGCGCCGCGGCGCGCCGCGACGCGCGGCGGGCCTTCGAGCCTCCGCGTCTCCTCGCTGGCTTGTCATGGGGCATGGCCGTAACCGCGCCGCTCAGGCGTGCTGGTTCTGGTTGTGGCGGCGCTTTATCATCTCCCTGGCGGTGTCCACCGCCACCGCCGCGTCCTTGCAATAGGCGTCGGCCCCTATGGCCCTGGCGAAATCCTCGTTCAGCGGCGCGCCGCCCACCAGCACGATTATGTCGTCGCGGCGGCCGGCCTTTTCCAGCTCCTCGATCACCGTCTTCATGTAGGGCATGGTGGTGGTCAGAAGCGCCGACATGCCGAGGATGTCCGGCTCGTGCTCCTCCACCGCCTTGAGGAATTCCTCCGCGTCGGTGTTGATGCCGAGGTTGATGACCTCGAAGCCCGCCCCCTCCATCATCATCGCCACCAGGTTCTTGCCGATGTCATGGATGTCGCCCTTGACGGTGGCTATGACCATCTTGCCCGTCCTGGGCGCGCCGGTTTCGGCCAGCAGCGGGCGCAACAGCTCCATCCCCGCCTTCATGGAATTGGCCGCCAGCAGCACCTCCGGCACGAACAGTATGCCGTCGCGGAAATCATCGCCCACTATCTGCATGCCGCCCACCAGCGCCCTGGTGAGCACGTCATAAGGGGCCCAGCCGCGCTCCAGCAGGATCTCCACCCCTTCCACCACCTCGTCCTTGAGGCCGTCGTAGAGGTCGTCCTGTATCTGCTCGACCAGCTCCTCGTCGCTCAGCTCGCGCAGGTCGAGGTCGTCTTCGTTATCGCCACCGCTCATGCAGCATTCTCTCCGTCAAATCGGCAAGTCATCCGTGAATATACAGCCTCGCGCATCTTTTGTCACAAGCACTGCCCTGCCGCGCTTTTCGTTGCATGGAAAGGGAGCAGGCGCTCCCTGCCTGCTCCCCAGTCCGTGGCATCACCAATATACCGAATGCGGTTTATTTTCCGTTGAATTCACTTGCCCAGCCCGTTGCGCAGGTAATGGATCACCTGCCAGATCTGCTTCTCGCTCAGGGTTTCGGCAAAGGCCGGCATGTCGGTTTTCAGCTTCTCGCCGCCCTCGCTGATCGTCCACAGGAAGAAGTCGTCGCGATCCAGCGGCCTGCCGAGAATGTGGGTTATGTCAGCCGGCGGCGGGTTCAGCTCCTTGCCCGCCTCGCCGTCGCCCACCCCCGTCTTGCCGTGGCACTAGGCGCAGTTTTCCTCGAAGATCTCCTTGCCCGCGGCGATATTCTCAGGCGTCGCCGGCAGCGGATTGGTCTTTCCGGCATAGGGCTCAGGGATGCCGTTCATCATCACCGGGCGGTGGCGGGTGAAGTTGCCCCTGTGCGCTCCCTCGCCCTCATGCTCCTGCATCATGCGCCTGCGCATCATGCCCTTGCCCATTCCCCGGCCCATGCCCTTGCCCATGCCCATTCTCCGGCCCATGCCCATGCCCGGGCCCATGTTCTGATCCATGTTCCGGTCCATGTTCTGATCCATGGCCATGCGTCCCAGCCAGCGCGAAGGCTCGCAGTTTTCATTGCCCGCCGCAACAGCGGCGCCCGCGGCAACGGCAGCAATGGCGGCGGCAATGGCAATTCCCGTCATCTTGCCAGTGAGGGTTTTCATGCCGGTTCTCCTTGTTTGTGTTTTCATCATACCATCATTCATTGTTCATAACGAGCGCGGGCGGCCGTTTCCGTCGCCCGGCTTGCGCCCTTGCCGCGCCTGTGACATTCTCGTCACCAAGCGAGAGGGTCGAACGATGGCGATAATCAGCTTTCCGCAACGCAGGCGGAGTCCGCGGCCCAATGTGCGCACGGACAAG